>RGVT01000197.1 GCA_010027105.1 Planctomycetia bacterium | reverse complement strand
CTATATATCTATATATCTATATATCTATATATCTATATATCTATATATCTATATATCTATATATCTATATAATACGCATTACGAATCAATAAATTAAAAAAAAAAAAACAAAAACATAAAAATAAATTGTCGTCGTTATTATCTAGAGAAATAAAAGTGAATATAATTCGCTAAAATCGTGAGGGGTCATATGATGACATGCTAACATGTCGGGGGAATAAATAGATAAAGGTTCATTCAGTTTCCAGGAGTTATTGTAGGCATTTCCACGAAAATTGCTATTGAAAAAACAAGACGAAAGCGTTTCGAAAATAGAAAAGGATTGAATCAAAAAAGCAAAAGAAACATCACAAGCAGAAATAAGGTATTCGCGTTTCGCTTCACGACACAATATACTCCACGAGCTTTGAAATGTCATCAATTGAGGATAGATTTGTTTCAAGACAACATGAGAAAAGACAAATCCTGGACCTCCTGAATGAAATGGAATGGTATGTGAAGATACTTTCCTGACACAATCATTTCCTCCTATAAAATAAGGTTTTTCGGGATCATACTTATCAAGTTTATCAAGCAACCGTTGCACATGAACAAAAGTGTCCGTTCCACACACATAGATCCACGAGGCATGATAATGTTCATAAATATATTTTAAGCCTTTGTATTGTTTATCGGCAGCTGAAAGATAATCATCAAAGATATCGTCAAGATAAATAAAATGGATATATTTGGAATCTTGAAATAGTGACATGTCTCCCGATGGTTTCAAGAAAAAAAGAATGAGAACTTTTTTTTCTTTGACATCTTCCACTGTTTTTCCCCATGTTTGCACGATAGATACTATTTCTTTTCGATATTTTTCAACACCGATACAACCAAAAATACAAAAAATTAAATCATATTTCGGCTTAAGGTAATCGATGAAAGGCAATTGCGAATCATAAAGTCCCCCTAATCGTTCATATTCTTGACGGAATTTGGGACGGATATGACATAGATCTCTTATTTTACTAACGATACCGTATGCGGATTCTGGTTTATAGTAGTAAGCAGCCAAATATTGCTGGAATAACATCTGCATCCACCAAGATTCATAATCTTCTGGAACAGCTGGATTGTTTTCAATATCTTGGATAATACGCTCACAACAATCATACGCTTCGCGATAGTAGCCAAAATTATTATATTTTTTGATAATATGATTAAAAATGTAATGAAATCCTTCTTGTGTTGAATAAAAATTGGGCAAAATATGATGATAATCTCCATAACTTTTGACAATATGGTCATAAAATTCATCTAAAATTTCCAAAAATAACATTTCATCACCATGCCCATATCCCGCATTCAATGTTTCTTCAAATATTTCATTCACACGATGACATATTTTTTGTCCAATTTCCTTACCCATCACCATAAAACAACCACATACTACCCACTGGTATTGTGCATAATATTCTCGTTTCTGTTTAGGATCTTTAAATCGTTTGTCTGTCACATTCAACACTTGGAGATAAAATTTAGAAGGGTCTTTACGATTGATGGCCTCTAATAACATGCGAGAAGTTCCGGGTCTCCCGATTTTGTAAAAATTTTCTCCCGTGCATCCGTCCACCCAAGCAAACATATGGGTCCTAAATATATCCATATCCATGGCTTTTAATAAAAGGTCAACTTTGCTGCACTGCATGATGTGGTTTTCGGGACATGTCCGTGTATCTTTTGTAGGATGATATTTTTCTCTATTTTCACGGACCCGTTGTGTTTTATTATATTTTGGAAGGTCCTCTACTTCCATCAACACATAATATGTAATGTTATCAAATTGTTTTCGTTCATTGCGGATTATCGGCATCATGACAGAATCGGCAAAAATGACCAAGTAGCAAGGAGTGTTTAACAAACCTTTAGAACTTGCTAATGCAGTCTTCACATCTCTTGAATGTTCATAAAATCTGGTTAAATCAAAAAACATAGTCACCACTGTGCAGTCTGGAATGATCATTTTTTTTTTATGATGATAATGTTTTATCTTTATTTTTATTAAAAAATATATATCTTTAAATAAAAATAAAGTCGTATGATGTTTTAGATGTATTATAGCGAATGATTATCATCATGTTTTTTCATATCGATCATTTCGTAAAAAGATTTCAATCCTTTTTGAATAAAATATACAAACAATTTTTTTTTTTTGATTATTTCAAACGTTTTTTTTTTTATTTTTTTTTTTTTTACTTTTACTTTTCCTCCTCCTCCTCCAAATGAGGATGATGCGTTTGAAGATGACAATATTGACATAAAACAATCAGGTTATAAAGACCATCTTTCGAATGAAACGTATCCTCCGTAAATTCTTTTTGAGGAGTGATATGATGTGTATGAAGATTTTCTGTCGAATGACAAACAAGACAATGAGAAACGATCAAATCTTTATTATATTTAGAGATGGTTTTCTTATTTTCACGGATCTGGAATGCTCTTGTAATAAACGAGTCGGGAAGCCGCAAACGTCGTGCGATTTCGATACCATATAAATGTTTTCCCGTTCCTTCGACCAATTTCCTATCATATCTAGACAGTAGAGATGGAATAAATAAAGAATTTTCTTTTGGAATCGTAATATTCATCTCAAAATGCATGATATGTAAATTCGATAAAAAAGGTTTTATTTGTGGAAAGGAAAGAATTTGATGAAGATGGGTCGTGAAAAGAAATAATGATTTTCGTTCTAATAATTCAATCATGGTAGAAGCAACCAAGGCACTGGCCGAATGGCTTTCTGTTCCCGAAGTTAATTCGTCACATAAGATTAAACTATGGCTATCGGCATTTTGTAAGATATGTTTTAATTCAAACATCTCTGCCACAAACGTGGAATGACCAATATACATATTATCTTGAATATTTATTTTAGAATAAAGAGAATGAAAAGGGGAGAAATGGAAGAAACGACAAGGAACAAATAAACCACATTGTGCTAACCAAATCGCGGTTCCAATCGAACGAAGTAGAGTGCTTTTTCCAGAACCATTTATTCCATAAACGAGCATGCCTATTTTTTCATTGATTCCTAAGGATTGTGAAAAAGGCACAAAAAGGTCATTAGAATTTACATGTTCTAAAATAGGATGTCTTAAATCTTCAAATTCCAAAAAAGGAGATGAGGATAAAGATGTTTGTGGTTTTTGATAATGATTTTTCTTAAAAAAATGATAGAGTGGAATATAACATGAATATCTAGAAAAAAAGTGATGCACCGCTGGAAGTATTTTTTCGGCACGTGGAAACCAATGATTGATACAAAATTCATAAAACGATTTTCTGTTCCATTGTGACATCTGGCTTTCTGTTTCTTTATAGAGCAAACCGATCCGGTCTAACGTTGGATGACTAATTTTCACTTGAAGAGTTGTTTTTGATACTTCATAATATCCTTTTTGTAACCATTCATTGCTTATCGTTTTCCATTTTTTCATAGGTAATGAAAACACTGTTTCTTCCATTCCTTTTTCTTCTTGCCTATCATCCTTTTTTTGCTGGTCTTGTTTTTTTAATTCACGTTGTTGTGTTGAGGATGGAATACCGACGGAAAGCATAAATTCTTTTTTCTGTTGTTGTAATCCTTCCTTTATTTGCTGCATTTGTATCCATTGTTTACAAGGCACATGAGGATGAAATATTCCTTCTTTTAATTTTTCAATATCCCATGTATCCAAAAAAAATTGTAATAATGATGATAAAGATGTCGCAAAATCTTTTATGCTCATCTTTGAAATATTAGGAAGGTCAAAATCAAGTATTTTCTGTTGCCAACCATTACAACCATCCTCCTCCTCTCCTTGAACAAAATTGCTGAAGACATTTTTACACAATTCTTGATAAACGAAAAGCAATTCATAGATTTTTGAAGATGCAATTTTTTTTCGTTTCCATTTCAAATAGAAGGTGTCCAGGTCAAGACAACTTTTTAAAAAGAAATGTTGAAAGGATTCTGGAAATGTCCCACATTCCATAATTTCTTCTTGACGTGTATTTATTCTCTCTGTCTCTGAAAAAGGACTTTGTAAAATATGATATAAATGCCTTTTTCCCAGAATATTCATTTCGGAAGATAAAATAGAAAAAATGGTTTCATACCTTTTTTTTGTATAATAACGGTCATTTTCATTCACTGAAAATAAATTCAATTCATGATATAAATCATAATTAAAACTCACCACGCTCTGTTTTTTCTTTTCTTGATATGGGAACCCTAATTGTGTAATAAAAACTGGGTCGTGTTGATATAGATATTTATACATTCTACATAAACAATCCACGACATTTGGATACCGGTCCAATTGACAATCTTGAAGAAACGATAAATAATGTTCTTGTGAAGAAAAAAAATAGCATTTATGAAAAAAAAGTTGTTGTTGAGAAGGAGACATTTGCTCATCTTCACAAACCAAAAAAGAAGAAATATGCGATTGATAAAACGATAATCCTTCTAATTCTTCTTTCTCTAATGTGACTCCTTTTTTATAAAAAAGAACATGGTCGGGACGATATCGTAAAAAAAATTGATGAAATCCTTCATATAATGTCTTTTCATCCATTTCATCATATTTCACGTCACCCGTATTTAAATTTATCATACAATAACTCAATAAATACCTTTGCGTTTTTATTTTTTTTTTTGTTCTTTCCCTTTCTTGCATACTATATTTTTCCACTAAAAATCCATACAAGATCGTCTCTTGTGTTTTTTCTTCTACGTGGTATGATTCTTCTTTTTCAAAATCAGCACGAAGAAGAGGAGAATATACCCCTTTTCGTTTCCTTCTTTTTTTATCTTCTTCGTCTTGTTCATATACAGCTACCGTATATCCTTCATCATTTAAACGACTCAGATGTTTCGACAGAGTATAAATTGGAAATCCACACATATAAGGATTTTCTATTGATGCATCTATTTTATTATTTCGTTTTGTTAATACCATTTTCAATAATTCACTTAATTTTTTCGCAGATCCTTTTTCTTCATATTCATACGCTTCATAAAAACTTCCCACTTGGATTACAAATAAAAGTCTATCTTTTTCGGGTATAAATTCATCTTGTAACTCTTTCCATGTTTGAAAATATTCTTCTGTTAAGGACA
>RGVT01000196.1 GCA_010027105.1 Planctomycetia bacterium | reverse complement strand
GGCGCCGTCGCCGCCCCCCTTCACCTCCTGGATGCGGTGGATGCGCCCCGCGTAGTAGAGGATGCGCTCGGAGAGCGTCGTCTTGCCGGAGTCGATGTGGGCCGAAATGCCCATGTTGCGAAGCTTGGACAGATCCATGGAAACACTGCACCTTCGGAAGGGGAACCGGGGATTCCCGCCGGGTGGGGCATGGCCGGGTGGGACATGGTGGCGGGGGACTTGGGAATATACTCAGGCCCCGGAAATCGCGACAGGCCACCGGCTTTCATGACGACGACGCCCCCCACCGATCACGGGCCCGGCCGTCCCTGGGACGCGTGCGTGGTGCCCTACGTCGTGTTCCTGGCGGCGGGCCTGCTGGAGCCCGTGCCGGGCGGAGGCGGCCTCGCCGGCACGCTCGAAATCCCCGCTGCGGCTTATCCCGCGATCTACTCCGCGCGGCTCGTCGCGACGGTCGTGGCCCTGGCCCGCGCCTGGCCGCAGATCCGCGCGTGGATCGGCCGCACGACGTGGTGGCCGGTGCCCCTCGGGCTCGTGCTCGTGGTGCCGTGGATCGTGCTCGCCGCCGTGCAGCGCGAAGCCGGATTCACGCCGACCGCAGTGGAGCGGAGCGGCTTCAATCCATTCGTCGGGTTCGCGAACCCCGCGGCCGCCTGGGGCTTCCTGGCGCTGCGGATGGCCGGGCTCGTGGTGATCGTGCCGCTCGTCGAGGAGCTTTTCCTGCGCGGATTTCTCATGCGCTACGTGATCGAAGAGAGGTTCTGGACCGTGCCGTTCGGCCGGCTCACGCTCGCCTCCTCGGCGGCATGCCTTGTCTACGCGGTGGCCACGCATCCCGCCGAGGCGCTGGCTGCGGTGTGCTGGTTCGCCGTGATGAGCGGGATCGCCGCGGCCACGCGGCGGCCGATCGACGTGATCCTGGCGCACGCCGCCACGAACCTCGCCCTCGGGGCATACGTCGTCGCCACGGGGAACTGGTGGTTGTTGTGACGATGCCCCTCCGCGGCCGCCTCGCCCCCACGCCGACCGGCCTCCTCCACGTCGGGCACGCGCTGACGTTCGCCCGCGCCGCCGAACGCGCGGCCGGGGCCGGCCTCGTGATGCGGATCGAGGATCTCGACCGCGACCGCTGCCGGCCGGAGTATGCGGCGGCGGCCCTCGACGACCTGCGCTGGCTCGGCCTCGATTGGACCGAAGGCCCGGACGTGGGCGGGCCGCACGCCCCTTACGAACAGAGCCGCCGCGGCGCCTGGTTTCTCGACGTGTGGCGCCGGCTCGAGGCGGCGGGCGCGATCTACCCGAGCCCGCACTCGCGCCGCGACGTCGAGGAGGCGGCCTCGGCGCCGCACGGCCCGGCCACCGGTTCCGATCCGACACCGCCGGAGCCGATCTTCCCTGCAGCGTTGCGGCCCACCGAGCGCGAACGGGCCTCATCGCCCGGCGGCGTGGCCTGGCGGTTTCGCGTGCCCGACGGCCGCGTGATCTCTTTCGACGACGCCCGGCTCGGCCGCGTCGCCCGCACCGCCGGCGTCGACTTCGGCGACTTCGTCGTCTGGCGGCGCGACGATCTCGCCGCCTACGAGCTCGCCGTGGTGGCCGACGACCACGCCATGGAGATCGAGGAGGTGGTCCGCGGCGCGGACCTGCTCACGAGCACGGCCCGGCAGCTGCTCCTCTACGAGGCGCTGGAGTGGCAGCCGCCGCAGTGGTGCCACGCCCCGCTCGTGGTCGATGCCGAGGGACGGCGGCTCGCGAAGCGCAGCGGCGGGCTCGCAATCCGTGAATTACGAGCACGGGGGCTGTCCCCTGCCGACGTACTGCGCTGGCCGGCCGTGTAAGACAAACCGAAGCCGGTCCTACCGTCGCACCAGCCACTCGCTGCAGAAGATGTTTTCGGCGAGCCGGCCTGCGGCCATGTCGAGCAGTTGCCGAGGCGTGTGGCGGCTCGTGAGTTCGATCCGGCTCGCGATCGCGCCGGGCGGCGCCGGGGCACCGAATGGCGTCACCACGACGACGAGGTCGTCGACGCCAAGAGCGCCGGGCCCGGGCTGCTGCTCGGGATAGCCGCGAATCAGGGCCCCGGGGAGAAGAAACGAGTTTCGCTCCGCCCCCCCGCGAAAATTCTGTGGCACGTGGACGATCCGGCCCCGGGCGGCCGCGACGGCCTCCGGTGGATAGCCGCCACGCGGCGGGTCGAAGGCCGTGAGGAAACTCGAAACGGCCAGAAAAGATCCGATCGCCGCCGGGACGGCACAGGCGGCGAGATGACGCCGAGCCATCAGGGGCGCCGCCGCGATGGCAGCCGCCCCGCCGATGATCGCCCAGTGGACCCGGGTGAACACGTCGGTCCCGAGCTCGCGTACGAGTGCCACCGAGAGCCAGGCCACGAGCCCCACGACCGCTCCCGCCCCGATCGCGACCGTCGCAAAGGCGGAGGGCAACAGGCGGTGCCAGTGCAAGGCCATCAGCACGGCGATTCCCGGCATCGCCTCCAGCAGATACCGGCCAGACCGCTGCGTGGGAACCATGAACACGATGAACAGCACCGCCGCCCAGATCCAGAGCAATCGCTCGATCACGGTCGCCTCGCGGCGGTGTTGCCACGCCCGGATCATGGTGCCGAGGAGTGGGAACGCCAGCAGCCCCACGTTCGTGAACCACGACGCCGCATACCACCAGACGCTCACCCGCCCCCAGAGCAGGGCCACAAGATAGTTCGCCCTGCCGGCCTTCATCTTGCCGAAGTTTTCACCGACCACGAACTCACGCCAGATCGCGGCAGGATCGGGGTCGAACACGAACCACAGGGCAAAGATCGCCAGTGCGAGAGTCGCGGTCCACACGAGCCCCGGCGCCGAGCGCAGAGCGAGCCGCCGCCAGTCCACGCCGCCGTCGGGCCGGCGCACCTCGTGGACGTGCCACGCCGCGAGCCCGGCCCCGATCGGCACGAGCTGCGCGAACGACTTGGCGAACAGCGCCGCGCCGGCGCACAGGCCGATGATCGTCGGAAACACCAGCCGCGACTCGAACGACCGCGGCCGCCACCACGCCATGATGAAGAAGCAGGCGAACATCCAGAACGTCTCGGGCGGGTTCGTGAGGAACGGCCGGCCGTAGCGGTAGGTCGAGAGAAACGCGAGGTGGATCGCCGCCGCCAGGATCCCCACGTGCCGCATCCCGCTCGCCCGCCACGCGAGCAGCCCCACCATGCCCGCCGTGGCGAACGTCCAGGCGACGCTTGGCCAGCGCAGGGCCGTGAGTGTCCACCGCCGGCCCCAATCGGTCGCGAGGATGCCCTGCCAGATGAGGAGCGGCGGCTTGGTGTTGACCATGTCGGGCATCTCCGACTCGAGCGGCAGCCAGTGCCCGCTCGTGGCCGTGGCCCGCGCGATCTGCGCGTAGATCATCTCGTCGCCGTTGGCGAGGATGTGGAGCGACCCGAGGCCGTGGAGATAGGCCGCCACCGCGAGCGCGAGCGTGGCGACGGCGACCCGGGGCGAGACCTGCATGCGGCCCAGAGCCTCGCACACGCGGCCGCGAAGCGCCTACGTCAGGAAAAGGTGTCAGGAAAAGGTGACAGCCACCAAATGTAGGGGAACTGGCACCTTGCCCAGATTTGGTGGCTGTCACCTTTTTCCCCTTTTCGAGCCGGTGTCGATCTCGATGTCGATCGAGTTGTGGCCGGGCTTGACGGTGCGGATGAGCGGCGACTGTTCTCCGGCGAATGCGGAGGGGATTCGCAGGGTCCTCAGGGCCTCGGGCATCTCCCGGGGGCCATCGGGGCCGGCGACGGGCGGGCGTTGAACCATCACCCGGCACTCCCCGGGCATGACGCCCCTGTGCCCGGGCGTAAACCAGAGTTCGTACCTGCCCTTGTCGTCCGTGATGCCGGTCGACGGCGAACCCCGCGGCCCGTCCGGCTGAAAGTCAATCCGCACGCCGGCCGGTGCGGGCCGGCCATCGACCGTGAGGACGCCGCTGGCCGTCGCGCCCACGCCACGCGGCCCGCAGCCGACGACGATGGCGGAGGCGAGCGAGAGCAATCCCGCGCTTCCGAACGGCCATCGGGGCGCACGAAACCGTGTTCGTGCCATGGATCAGAAGTCCCCGACCGTGAGGCCGTCCGCCCGCGTGCTCAGCCGCTGGTAGACGCCGCGGCTCACATTCGTGCTTTCGTTCTGGACCGCCGTGAGATACGCGTCGACGGAAGCGTCGAATCCCCACGGGCTCGCCGAATTGAATCCGATGTCGTTGGTGATGAACCGCACGGATCCGTCCACCATCGCGAAGTTCGCCCCGGAATTGTGGAAGCTGCCGAACGTGGGCGGATCGCCCGTCCCGTTGTTGAGCTTGCCGGAGGCATAGCGGACGGTTTCACTCTGATAACTTTGGAAATTGGTGCCATTGCCAACCCAGATGCCCGGCATCAAGTCGGCGTTATTCGGATCAGCCGGCACCCCGCCTGCCTCGCCGATCAGGAACGTCTTCGAGATCCCGTCGGTGATGTCCTTGAAGGCTATGCCCTTACTCTTGCGGATCGTGCCTAAAGACGCCCGGAGGTTCTGATCGAGGGTGCACTGGCTCCCCCAGCTGCCACACCACGATTGACGATACCCGCCGTTGGCCACGTAGTTCGTCTTGCTCGACTTGATCGTGTCGGGTCTCGAAGTGTTCCACTTTTGCTCGGGCGCGAGCACCGCGACCGTGTCGGTCGGGCAGATGAGCTGCGGGATCGGGGCCCGCGTCAACGCCCCCGTGGCCGCGTCCACCTTGTTCGGCCCCTTGGACGCGGCGGTGGAGCACCAGTTGTTGATCGCGTCGTAGAGCTCCGCCCTCTCGATGAACGGAAGGGTGAGGAAGATCCAGCTCCATCCCTCGCGTGCCTGGCTGTCGACGCGGGAATCGCATGCCGACGGCGGCAGCGCCTTGGTGGCATCGGCAAAGTTCTGCAGGCCGAGGGCGATCTGCTTCATGTTGTTCATGCACGCCGACCGGCGGCCGCTCTCCCGCGCCGCCTGCACGGCCGGCAAGAGCAGCCCGACCATCACGCCGATGATGGCGATCACGACCAACAGTTCGATCAACGTAAAGCCGCGGCGGAAAAGGTGACAGCCACCAAATTTAGGGGAACTGGCACCTTGCCCAGATTTGGTGGCTGTCACCTTTTT
>RGVT01000195.1 GCA_010027105.1 Planctomycetia bacterium | reverse complement strand
ACGACGCGGACTCTCATGGTTGAACAGAATGCCGCAGGAAGCGTGCATTCCATAGCTCTCACGATAGTTCACGGTGATCCAATGGCTGTAAACCTTCGCTACGCCATAGGGGGAACGCGGGTAGAAAGGCGTCGTTTCCTTCTGCGGCGTTTCCACCACCTTGCCAAACATCTCCGAACTCGAAGCCTGGTAGAATCGAATCTGCTCGCCAAACTCGTCCTGTACGTCGCGAATGGCTTCAAGGAGGCGAAGCGTTCCCACGGCGGTGACGTCGGCGGTGTAGGCCGGCTGATCAAAACTGACGCGCACGTGGCTCTGCGCAGCGAGGTTGTACACCTCCTGAGGACGGATCTGTCGCAGCAGCCGCATCAAGCCGTTGCCGTCGGAAAGATCGCCATAATGCAACTGCAGTGCGGGACGTTCACCAAAGATCAAATGCTCGATACGCTCCGTGCCGAACGTACTCGAGCGACGACGGAGACCATGCACCTCATAGCCCTTTTCCAACAGCAGTTCCGCGAGGTACGAGCCATCCTGTCCCGTCACACCCGTAATCAACGCGCGTCGCTGCATACGATTGTCTCCCTTGGCTTGCCGCTCACCGGACCGGAAAATTGATGAGGCATGTGCTATCTATTTCGGGGGGAACGGTATCAGTCAGTAAGACCGGGCGGAATATCATTTTGAGGCCATTATGGGCCTGGGTTTTGCGGTTTTCGTGACGATGGGGCATCTGGTACCGTCCCCCTCGCCATGTACCAACCCAGGCTGTCCAGTTCGACCAAAACGGCGCTCATCTGCGGCATCGGCGGTCAAGATGGGGCGTATCTCGCCGCGCACCTCCTCTCCCACGGGTGCTTGGTGGTCGGCACGAGCCGCGATGCGACGGTGAACTCGTTCAATGGCCTGCGCAGGCTCGGCATCCATGACCGTGTGACACTCGAGTCGATGTCGCTCGTCGATTTTCGATCAGTCACTCAAGTCATCGCACGCCATGCGCCGGACGAAATCTACAACCTCGCCGGCCAGACGTCCGTTGGCCTGTCGTTCAGTCAGCCGGTCGAGACGTTCGAAAGCATCGTGATCGGCGTCGTCAACCTCCTCGAAGCCATCCGCATCCTCGGCCGCCGCATCCGCCTATACAACGCCGGCAGTTCGGAGATGTTCGGCAACACGGGCTTAAATCCCGCCAACGAAGACACCGTCCTGCGGCCATGCAGTCCGTACGGGATCGCCAAGGCGACGTCTTTTTGGCAGATCGCCCAGTATCGGCAGGCATACGGCGTGGAGGCCTGCACCGGCATCCTGTTCAACCACGAAAGCCCCCTCCGTCCAGAACGATTCGTGACGCAAAAAATAGTCGCCGGCGCCTGTCGCATCGCCGCCGGTGAACGGACCCCGCTTCACCTGGGCGACCTTTCCGTACAGCGCGACTGGGGTTGGGCTCCTGAATACGTCGTGGCCATGCATCGCATGCTGCAGCTCGACAACGTCGACGATTTCGTCATCGCGACCGGCCAAACCCGGAGTCTCGAGGAGTTCGTGGCCGAGGTGTTCCGTGCCGTGGGCCTCGAGTGGCAGAAACACGTCGTGCGTGACCCGAAATTAACGAGGCCTAGTGACATTGCATGCGGTCGTGCCGACACGACGCGAGCCACCGAGCGGCTCGGGTGGACGGCCCGGTACAAGATGCCCGACGTCGCCCGCATGATGGTGGAGGCCCGTCTCGACCAGGCGTATGAGGCCCGCGGCACAGCAGCGTGAACGTGGCTCGGTGCGACGCGAAGTCTGCCCATCGCGTTGCCGTCGTGATGGTAGCAAGGTGACGGCAATGAGCGGCACGAGCAAGGCGGATTTCAGGCCGGTCGGGTTTTGGGCGCCGCGGCCGTTTCACTACTGGATGGTCAGGCCGCGGCTGTGGAAAGCCGTCACGCATCGGCCGGTCGCGATCCGGATCGCGGCGGTGGGCGAGGCCACGGGCAGGAGCGGGAGCGTGGTCGCGTTCACGTTCGACGAGCGGGCCCACGGCCGCCGGATGTGCCTGGAGTTCGCGAGCCCAGACGCATGCGACCTGTGGCGGTTTCGGTGGCGGCCGCTCGCCAACGCCCTGTGGCGGATGGTCGACGCGTATCCCGCGCTCTCGTTTCACGCCGTGCCCGTCGACGCGAGCGACTGCATCGACGGCGGCCTCCACCCCGACGTGTTTCGGTTCGCGCGGCGACCCGGCGAACCGCACGAACTGCTCCCCAATCCCTACCTCCTGGAACGCGACCGGCTGCGGCCACGCACGATCACCTGGGAAGACAAGAACGATTCCGTGTATTTCCGCGGTGCCGCCACCGGCAGCGCCGTGTACGAAGACAATCCCCGCGTGGTCGCCTGCCTCCTCGCGAAGTCGATCCCGGCTAGCGACTGCCGCGTCGTCCGCGCGAGCGAGGCCGGCGAGGAGTTCATGGCTCGGGCACGCCGCGACGGCATTCTCACGCCCCGCCAGGACCCGGCGGTGATGAACCGGCACCGATACATCCTCGACGTCGACGGCCATTCGTCCTCCTGGGACCGGTTCCGCCGGATCGGCCTCTGCGGGAGCGTTCCGATCCGTTTCGAGACGACGTGGCAGGAGGTGTGGCACGCCGACCTGGTCGAAGGGGTGCATTTCGTCGCGGCGACCCGCCACACCCTCGCCGACGTGGTTCGCGACTTGCGGGCGAACCCGGTGCGGGCGGAGGCGATCGCCACGGCAGCCCACCGGTTCGTCGTCGAGAGATTGTCGGCCGCCGGCGTGCAGGCGATGCTCGAGGCGGCGTGGTCGGCACGGATCGGGCGCTGCTGACGAGACCGTCGCCCGGCCGGCGGCGTCGGCCTCACGAGGCCTGCGCGGCGTCGTCGCGAAAGTATCCGTTCGTGGCCAGATAGCCCACGAGCGTGTAGCCGTGGGTGCGCATGTGGCTGCAGATGCGGTTCGAGTCGGCATCCGCGACCGCGAAGCCGTGCATTTCGATGACGACGATCCGGGGGCGGTAGCGGGCCAGATCGAGGGACGAGAGCACCTCGAAGTCGTGTCCCTCGACGTCGATCGAGAGCAGTTCGAACCGCGGCGGGCAGTGGGCTTCGTCGAGGATGCTCGTGAGCGTGCGGGTCGTGACCTCCCGCCGCCGCAGCCTCCGGCGATCGAAACGGGCGGTCAACTGGTCGCTGAACGAGGGGTCGAGGGATGAAAAGAGCGTGTCGTCGCACTGCGTGAACACCGCTTGCCGCTCGGCGTCGGACACGACCGCGCACACCGTGCAATCGCGGGGGCGACAGCGGCGGTGCAGCCTCACGAGCGACTCGTTGGCCTCGATGCTGATCCCCGTCCATCCTTTCCGGTACAGGGCGAACGAATTGGAGAAGTATTGGGGATGGTTGGCGCCCACCTCCACGTACAACCCCGGCCGCGGTTCGAGGAGGCTCGCGAGCGCGGTGTCCTCTCCCCACTGGGCGTAGGCGGTGCGGGAGTAGGGGTCGAGTATGGCGCGGAGCAGGTCGGCGACGTAGAAACGCAGGCCCGTCAGCAGCGGGAACTGGCGGAGGTATGTGGGGAGCGAATGGAGACGCACGGTGCCACCATCGTGGAGCGGGGCGGGGATCGCACTGCTCGACGCAGTGAACACCAAGTCCGGTCCGCACCGCCAGTGGAAATTCAGCCGGCCCCGCCGGCTCCCGGGCGTGACCGGGGTGCCGAAAAAAGCGAAGGGGCCGGGCGATCACTCGCCCGGCCCCCTCTTGTTCACGCCTTAGGAAGCGTGCCGAACCGGCCTAGCAGCCGCAGCGGCGGCAGCCCTTGCGGTGGCAGCCCTTCTTCGCACCGCCGCAGTCGCCACAGGCGGCCGCACCGGCGTCGCCGCAGGCACCAGCGTCACCACAACCGCCGCACGCACCCTCGACGGGCACCTCGACGGCGACCATGACGCACTTCTGCACCGGCACTTCCTTCGTCACCTGGACGGGGACGCGCACCGTGTAGGTGGCCGTCTTCGTCTCGGGGACGCAGTCGTACACCGTGACGGTGTACTTCTCTTCCTTCTGCTGGGGAACCAGCACGGTGTAAGAGACCTCCTTCGTCTGGGTCTCCGGCACGCACTTGGTGACCTGGTACTCGCGGGTGCGAGTCTCGGTCTTGCACTTGGTGACGCTGACCTTGCGGGTCTTCGTCTCCGGCACGCACTTGGTCACCGTGTAGGTGCGGGTCCGCTCCTCCGGCACGCAGGTCGTGACGGTGTAGGTGCGGGTCCGCTCCTCCGGCTTGCACTTCTGGACGCTGACCGTGCGGGTCTTGGTCTCGTTGACCATCTTCGTCACGTGGTACGTGCGAGTCTTCTGCTCGTCACGGCACTTGGTGACGCTGACCTTGCGGGTCTTCGTCTCGGGAACGCACTTCGTCACGGTGTAGGTGCGGGTGCGCTCCTCGGGGCGGCACTTCTGCACCGTGTAGGTGCGGGTGCGCTCCTCGTCGCGGCACTTCGTCACGCTCACCGTCCTGGTCCGCTCCTCCTGACGGCACTTGGTGACCGCCACGGTGTGGGGGACCTCCTCGGTCACGCACTCATACGTGGTGACCGGGATCTCCTTCGTCTCGCAGGTCGGAACCCAGACCCGCTTGCAGCACACCTTCGGCGGGCAGGGGCAGCCGCAGGCGTCGGTGCCGCCCGGCACCTCAACCTGCTCGGTGGCCCAGTGGCCGCCGCGGACCTGCACCGTCTTCGTCGACTGCACCGGCACGCGCTTCTGCACCTTGTGGGTGTGGGTCACCTGCTCGGTGTAGGGCACGTTGACCGTGTACTTCTGCTCCACCTGCTCGGTGTAGGGAACCTTCACCGTGTAGGTCGAGACCTTCTCCTCGGTGTAGGGCACCATCACCGTGTAGGTGGCGGTCTTCTCTTCCTTCACGGGCACCATCACCGTGTAGGTCTGCTCGACCTCCTCGGTGTAGGGCACCTTGACCGTGTAGGTCTCGGTCTTCTCTTCCTTCACGGGCACGCACACCGTGTAGGTCTGCTCGACCTGCTCGGTGTAGGGCACCATGACGGTGTAGGTCGAGGTCTTCTCTTCCTGCTTCGGAACCATGACGGTGTAGGTCGAGGTCTTCTCCTCGCTCACCGGCACGTTCACCGTGTAGGTCTGCTCGACC
>RGVT01000194.1 GCA_010027105.1 Planctomycetia bacterium | reverse complement strand
CGGCCGCGCGATCGCAAGATGCGGTCAGCCGGCCGGGGGCGGGAGGCGGGCCTTTGTCGATTCCGCCGGCGGCACGAGCCCTGCCGGGCCCAGGGAGTAGCCCCAGCGCACCGTCTCCGGCACGTGCGCCGGCGGCCCGGGCGCCGCGATGCGCAGGATCCCGCCGGGGCTGCGGTAGGTGGAGCCGAGCCAGCCGGGAGGCTCGTGCACCCGGCAGGCGACGTCGATCCGCAGCGCGTCGGCGCGGGAGGGGTCGCCGGTGACGCTCGCGGAGAAATGCGACCTGCCGGCGCGGCCGACTGCGAGCAGCGCCGGCCCGTCCGGCCCGTCGAGCCGCGAGAGTTCGACGAGCACCGGCGAGGCGGGCCAGCGCGGGTCGCCGTCGGCTTCGGCCGCCTCGACCGAACGCCATGACGAGCCGTCGGCGAACGCGATCTCGTGCGCCCAGCGGTCGTGGTGCCACGTGAAGCGGATCGTCGTGCCGCCCACGGTGAGCGACGGCGGCGGGGCGGGGCGGGGCATCGTCGCAGCGGGCCTTGGGGGAAGGGATGGATGTGGAGCGCGGTGGCCCGGAGCCGACCCGGGGTAGCATACGGGGGCAGCGTCCCTCCGCCCACGGAGAACAGCCCCTTGGAACCACGGCGTTCGCTCGGCTGGCCGATCCTGCTCGGCGTCGTACTGATCGGCTCGATCATCGCGCTCGGCGTGGGCTGGGTGCTCGTCAGCATCGCCGCCGCGCTCGGCTCGAAGAACGCCGCCTTCTACTGGGCGGTGCTCGGCGTCGGCGTGGCCCTGCTCGTGCTGGTGCTCGTCGGGGTGATCGTCTACCTCGCGCTCACAGTGAAGGCGATCGCCCTCTCGCAGCGGCAGAGCAACTTCATCGACAGCGTCACGCACGAGCTCAAGAGCCCGCTGGCCTCGCTCAAGCTCTACCTGCAGACGCTCACCCGTCGCCCCGTGCCCCCCGAGCAGCAGGCCGATTTCCACCGATTCATGCTCCAGGACGTGGAGCGGCTCGACACGCTCATCGACCACCTTCTCGACGCCGCCAGGACGTTGCAGCAGCGGCGGGCTGGTGCCGGTGCTCGAGCGGGCGTGCGGCACGGCGATCCGGCGGCACGGCGTGTCACCCGCGAGCGTCAGGCTCACGGTCCCCGCCGGGGAAGGCCTGGCGGTGCGCGGGCGCGAGGCGGACCTCGAAATCCTGTTCCGCAACATCGTGGACAACGCCGTGAAGTATTCGCTGCCGGAGCCCAGGGTCGAGGTGACGGCCGCCGCGGCGGCCCCCGGCCGCGTCGTCGTGCGCGTGGCCGACAACGGCCCGGGAATTCCGGTCTCGAAGCGGGGGCAGGTGTTCCGGCGGTTCGTGCGGCTCGGCAGCGAGCTCGAGCGATCGACTCCCGGCACGGGTCTCGGGCTGTTTCTCGTCAAGGCGCTCGTCCGGCAGATGCGCGGCACGGTGGGTGTGCGCGAACGCACGCCCCCGCCGGGCACGGTCTTCGAGGTCGAATTGCCCGCCGCCTGAAACGGGCGCGGAGCCCGCCCCTTTTTCACCCGCGTCGGGCTGGTCTAATCGCCGCATGGAAGCCGCGCACCCCGTCACACGCCCCGCCGGACCCGCCGTGGACGTCGTGCCCGCCCGCCGAGTCCTCGTCAGCGTGTTCGACAAGACGGGGCTCGACCGCCTGGCGGCGGGCCTCAAGGCGGCGGGCGTGCGCGTGGCGAGCACGGGCGGCACGCGGGCCGCGCTCGAGAGCCTCGGCCTCGAGGTCGAAGACGTCTCGGCGATCACCGGCTTTCCCGAGGTGCTCGACGGCCGCGTCAAGACGCTGCACCCGCACATCTTCGCCGGCATCCTCGCCCGCGGCGACCGCCCCGACGACCTTGCGGTGCTCGCGGAGCACGGCATCGAGCGGTTCGACGCCGTGATCGTGAACCTCTACGCCTTCGAGAGCGTGATCGCCAAGCCCGACTGCACGGCTGCGGCGGCGATCGAACTCATCGACATCGGGGGCCCGAGCCTCGTACGGGCCGCGGCCAAGAACCACGCCTTCACCGCCGTGGTGACGAGCCCGGACCAATACGACGACTTCCTGGCGGCCGTCGCCCGCGGCGGCACCACGCTCGCCGAGCGGCGCTTGCTCGCGGCCCGGGCGTTCCAGCACACCGCCCGCTACGACACCGTGATCTCCGCATGGATGGCCCGCCACGCGGGCCTCGCGGCCGAGCCCGCTGGCTCGCCCGCCGCCGGGCCACCCCTCGCCGCGCGATTCACGCTCGACCTCGAGCGCCGGCTGCCGCTCCGCTACGGAGAGAACCCGCACCAGTCGGCCGCGCTTTACGCGCCGGTGGGCGCCCACCTCGGGCTCGCGGGCCTCGTGCAACTCTGCGGCAAGGAACTCTCCTACAACAACCTGCTCGACCTCGACGGCGCCACGCGACTCGCCGGCCTGTTCACCGAGCCCGCCGCGATCGTGGTCAAACACACGAACCCCTGCGGCGCGGCAAGCGCGGCCACCGCGGCGGAGGCGCTCGCGACGGCCATGGCCTCCGACCCGACGAGCGCCTTCGGGTCGATCGTGGCCGTCAATCGCCCTTTCGACCCGGCCTGTGCGGAGATCCTCCTCGCCCCGGGCCTGTTCGTGGAGGTGATCGCCGCGCCGGTATTCGAGAAGGAGGCCGTCGAGCTGCTCACCACGAAGCCGACCTGGAAGGCGAGTGTGAGGCTCGTCGAGGTGCCGCCCGGCGATCCGTGGGAAGCCACCGCCGGCATGGAACTGCGCGGCGTCGCCGGCGCGATCCTCGCGCAGCGGCCCGACGTCTGCTGCGACGACCCTGCCGCGTGGAAGGTGGCGACGCGCGCGGCCCCCGCGGCCGACCTCACGCCGGCCCTCGCCTTCGCCTTCACCGTCGTCCGCCGGCTCACGAGCAACGCGATCGCCGTCTGCCGGGGCACCAATCTCGTGGGTGCCGGGATCGGCCAGACGAGCCGCGTCGACGCCGTGCGGATCGCCCTCGAGAAGGCCGGGGAACGGGCCCGCGGCGGCGTGCTCGCCTCCGACGCCTTCTTTCCGTTCCCCGACTCGATCGAACTCATCGAGCGGGCCGGCATCGCGGCGATCATCCAGCCGGGCGGCTCGAAGCGCGACGCCGAGGTGATCGCGGCCGCCGACGCCGCGGGCATCCCGATGGTGTTGACGGGCCGTCGCCACTTCCGCCATTAGGTGGCGTGGAGCGCGCCGGCTTCGGGCCCCCCAGACCGTCATGTAGGACAGGCTTCAGCCTGTCATGCCTAGCCCATGTAGGACAGGCTTCAGCCTGTCATGCCTTTGATAATCACCCGCATTCGGAGCCGGCGGTAGGCATGCTCGACTACGGTCGTGTTGAGAGTACAGGACTCGTGGGTTTTGATCAGACGCCGATGGTCCTCAACGACTCCCTTCGTCTGCGCGTGCCCACCGACCGACTCCGCCGAAAGTTCTCACCGCCTACGATTTGGGGAGGCATCGGGGAGCCCAAAGCCTCCCCAACTGTAGGACTGCTGGCTGGAGACTGTCCGACGGGAGGCCCGGGCCCTTGCTATAACCCTCCCATGCAATCGATCCTCGAAACAATCGTCGCGCGGAAGCGGAGGGAAGT
Organism: Planctomycetia bacterium; assembly: GCA_010027105.1. Taxonomy (GTDB): domain Bacteria; phylum Planctomycetota; class Planctomycetia; order Pirellulales; family UBA1268; genus RGVT01. Next base: position 1,641 of record RGVT01000194.1, on the reverse strand, counting down.
GGCGATCGCGCGGGAGCGGGTGCCGACGGCGGCGCTCGAGGGGAGGCTCGCGACGGCGCCGAAGGTGCAGGACTTTTACGCGGCCGTGTCGGGGCCCGGGCCGATCAAGCTGATCGCCGAGTTCAAGCGGAAGAGCCCGTCGGCCGGTGAGATCCGGCCGGGGGCCACGGTCGAGGAGGTGGCGCGGGGCTACGCGGCGGCCGGAGCCGCGGCGCTCTCGGTGCTCACCGACGCCTGGGACTTCGGCGGCAGCCTCGTCGACCTTGAAAGCGCGCGGGTCGCCGTGCCGCTGCCGGTGCTGCGGAAGGAGTTCGTCGTCGACCGCTACCAGGTGCTCGAGGCGCGGGCCCACGGTGCCGATGCCGTGCTCCTCATCGCCGAGTGCCTCGACGACTGCCACCTGCGCGGGCTGTACCGCGAGATCCTCGACCTCGGCATGACGCCGCTCGTCGAACTGCACGACGCGGAGAACCTGCCGCGGGTGCTCGATGCGGGTGCGACGCTCGTGGGCGTCAACAATCGCGATCTGAGGACGATGACCACCGACCTCGACCACGTGCTCCGGCTCCGCGAGCGGGTGCCGGAAGATGTCGTGCTCGTCGCCGAGAGCGGCATCAGGACCCGGGCCGACGTCGAGCGGCTCGAGGCCGCGGGCATCGGCGCGATGCTCGTGGGCGAGTCGCTGCTCACGCAGCCCGACCCGGGAACGGCCGCCGCGACGCTGCTCGGCCGATGAGACAGGCTGAAGCCTGTCCCACATGTCACCGCACGAAGCGGTAACCCGTGCCGCGGACGGAGAGGAGGTGGACCGGCTTCGAGGGGTCTTCCTCGAAGGATTTCCGCAGGTTGAACATGAACGTGTCGATCGTGCGCGTGGCGGGGGCGCGGGTCAGGCCCCAGACGTTCGTGAGCAGCTCCTCGCGCGACACCACCAGCCCCTCGTGCTCGACGAGATAGCGCAGCAGTTTCATCTCCAGGTTCGTGAGCCGCACGGGCCGGTCCTTGAAGCGGGCCTCCCAGGTGTCGAAGTTGACCTCGGCCGGGCCGAAGCGGCAGATGGTGGGCCGGGCCGACCCGCCGGCTTCCGCCGGCGCCGGCGGCCGTGCCGCGCGGCCGCGCCGGGCGAGGAGGTTCCTCACGATCGAGATCAATTCCTCGAGGTCGAACGGCTTCTGCAGGTAGACGTCGGTGCCGGCGTCGAAGCCGCGGATCCGGTCCTCCACCAGCGTGCGGGCGGTGAGCATCACGATCGGCACGTCGCTCCCCCGGCTGCGGATCGCCTCGCAGACGGCGTAGCCGCTCATCCCCGGGAGCATGAGATCGAGCACCACGAGATCGATCGGCGGGTCGGCGGAGGCGAGGAGTTCGAGGGCGGTCTGGCCGTCCCCGGCGGTCACCACCGCGAAGCCCTCGGCCTCGAGGTTGAACTTGATGCCGATCGCGAGGTGCTCTTCGTCCTCGACGACGAGGATGCGGGGCATGGCGCGGGCCTAGCGGACGAGCACCGTGCGGCCGCCCGCCGGGGCGTAGCCGTGGTCCACGAACCAGTTCCAGGCGTCGGCCGCGGTCGTCTCGAACGGGCGGAACGAGTAGCCGAGCTCCGCGCGGGCGCGGGCCGACGAAAAATTGTGTGGCAGCATC
>RGVT01000193.1 GCA_010027105.1 Planctomycetia bacterium | reverse complement strand
TAGATGTTGTGATGTGTGTATGTAGATCTAGATGATATACATCTACATGATGATATATATCATATTACTCTCTCTATTGTTGTATTAATGGTATTAATGTATTTATGGTGATTTCTAAAAACGGATCTATTCTACAAAATAATAATAATAATGAAAGAATCGACTGTTTTTTATTAGAAAAACAGGAAGGATCATAAATTACCTAAAAACTTTTTTACCTACTAATCATTCCAAAAAAGAAAAATTTCTTGTGGGTTTTAAAATATATGTATTACGTATTTTAAATATATGTATTACGTATTTATTATATATTATGTATTTATTATTTATTATATATATTATATATTATGTATTTTAAATATGCTCTTGTAATATGAAACCTATCAAGATCTTTTTCGTGGTGCATACATGTATGATAACTATTAGTAAAAAAAAAATATTATCGCTCTTTGGTGAAAAATATAAATAATTTTGTATTTGTATTTTTTTTTTCTTCATTATATTATTCATTCTAATTATCTATTTTTTTTCCGACGGGAATAAAAATTATTTGGAAGAATATGGGTCGATTCGTGTAGAACCTATTGGAGGAAATTCAACAACTTGATGAAAAGGAAAGAACGAGGAGGACGTGTAATGAAATTTAACATTATTAACAGGATTAGAAAAAAATGGAATACCACGGATCCGTGGTCTTAACATTTCTGAACGACGATATCCATGGAACCATGAATGCACAGGAAAAGAAATACAATCTTCTGATTCCGAATAGAAACATTGTGAATAATCTTTGTCTTGATATTTATCTTGAAGCGAGTAAGAAGGAATGTGATAACTAAGGATAATGGTCGGATGTGGAGATTCTCTATTTATTTTTTGTATATAATGTCTAGATAAATGATGCAAATGATTCTGTCTTGAAACCGAAAAATCATGAATGTTTTGGTAATCTGGATTCCATACAAAATCCGTATTTTTAATTTGAGTCCAAAATGTGGAACCAATAAATCGATATCCTTCATAGTCATAATACGAATTATTTAAAAAAACAAGATTAGGATATTGCTGACAAATCGACTTCGTTTTTTCATTTGCTATTTCTATTTTGTTTCCATAATATTCATAATTTCCGTGAATAATAAATATTTTTTCAAACTGTAATGATGACATTTTACTCAAGAAAATAGGATACGATAGATGATTTGTATTTCCAATATTTCCTCCTAAAATCAAAATTGGAGCTTTTTTTTTAATTGTTTTCATGACCAATCCCATTTCTCGAAAAGAAGGATAACTAGAAATAAAGACATCGGAAAAAAATTGTATTTTCATTTTTTTAAAAATTTATCTATTTTTGTTTTCTTGTTTTTTTTTTGTTCATTTTTTTTTTATTAATTACGAATCATCAAAAAATGCTGCATACTTACATGATTTGTTATATAGATTTCATATTAAAAATTGTAAAAAAAACACAAACTAGAAAAAGATGATTCTATTCTTCCATTCTTCTATTATTATGATAAGTAAGATAACAATTGATTAATTAGTATTTATTTGTGTTCTTGTGGTCTAGTGTGCTGTTTCTTTTCATGTGCGTAAGTGCTCATAGGAAAAACAGAATAATGAAATAAATGTTTTGGTCTTTTTGTCCTATAAATATCCTATTCTTTACTTCCAAATCAGGAAACTAGAAAAATATTATTGGAACCTAGGCGCAAATTGTCCTTTTTTTTATTTTCTATCTTGAAAGATTTTGGTTCATGTATTGTTGTTTTTTGTATCATATTTTTTTTTTTCTCAATTGTGTGAGAATCAATAGACAAAATTCTGTTTTTGTTTTTTTTTTTCATTTCAATTCTATGTTTTTCTATAATCCATTTTTGTAAATTCCAGTTTACTCTTTGCTTCCTTCATTGAAAATCAATAAAATAAATATATATTGTTCTTCTAGAATTCGTATCATTGATTCATTTTAAAAAAAACATTACAAAAATTACCACCATATTCGTCATCCAATCAACCAAGCATTCATCATCAGCTTTGTATTTTATGTATGTATAAATCATTTTAGAAATAGAATATTATACTAATATAATTATTATACATGAAAGATTTTTTTACCAGTTCCGTCCCTTTGTGAAAAAATATTCTTTATCCATCATCGTATTATCATGATAATGGGATGATGATGATCATATTTTTCAATGATTTTTACGAACATATAGGAACGACATCATGACTAATTTTTATACAATCATAGAAATAATAATAGGAAAATATTGGGTATGAGATATATTTTACCAGAATAATGATAGATAATGATGATAATTAATGATAAATGATGATAATAGAATCATATTGGTATTTTTTTAATTCTTATCATTGTAATGAAAATAAATATAAACCTTGATAATTAATGATAAATAATAATATTGGTATTTTTTTTGTCTCTTATCATTGTAATGAAAATAAATATAAAGCTTGATAAATATGACCTAGCATATCATCTCTTAAATTTAAAAGAGAAGAAATTTTTTTTTTTTCTGGTAAATAAGATTCCATATCGTTTAAAAAGGAAGCAAATTTTTGTAAAAAATCAAACGCTTGGCTATCTGAAATAATATTCATTTTTATTTTTATCGGGTTTTTCTTATCTTGTAGTTGTAATCTTCCAAAACGACCCATATATGTTTCAATGAATGTATCGATAAACTCAATCAGTTCTTGGAAAAGATGATCTGTTGTTTTATGCCTGCTATAAGAAAAAGTATTCCAATGATATATTTTCAATTCATTTTGAAATGTAAACATCTTCAAGATAAGAGAATGATCGCTTGCTTGTTTTGTTTTCATGTTGTCTTTTTCCAAATTTTTTTTCTTCTTTTTCCGTGTTCTATTTTATATCCTTTTTTTTTTCTTTTTTTTTATCATTACAATTATTTTTCTTTTTTTTTTATAATGTATTTTGTAAAGAAGAATTTTAAGATGAAAAATAAAAAAATTGCTATTCTGTTTTATGGACTAACGAGGAGCTTGTCTCATTGTATTCACTCATTGAACCAAAATTTATTTACTCCCTTGATTGAAAATTGTATCGATTTTGATGTATTTATTCATGAAAACCGGATTTCTGGTGAGTATTATAATCCATGGGCCAATGAATATACGCAGAATTATTATAACGAAGATGTAGAAACTTTGTTACAGCCGAAATATTATATATATGATGATCAAGAAAAAATAGTAGAAACGATTCCTTTTCATGAATATTATACACAACATACGGGAGGGTGGACGAATAATGTGGAAAAGGACAAATATGTGATTAAAAATCTCTGTCTCGCACTGTTCTCCAAAAAACAAATTACCAAGTTATTTGACCAACAACATATTAGTGAGGAGTATGATTATGCTATCATCATCCGTCCAGACACGGAACTACATTCGAAAATAGATGTGAATTTTTTTAATGAATTAAATGATAATAATATTATCATACCAGAAAAGCATTGCTATGCAGGGTGCAATGATCGTATTTGTATAGGAAAACCTCATATTATTTCCTATTGTGGTAAATTATTTGATGAATTAAAATCATATAGCGAACAAAACACCATAATATCTGAACGTTTTTTCCAAGATAAATTGAAGGAAAAACAGATAACTATTTTATCTAAAAAAATTGAATATGTCAATATAAGAATAAATGGAACGCGATGGGATTAAATGATTATGATATAATATTTGTTGTATTTAATATTATTGTATCTATCATGAAAAAAATGATGTATGATAAAAAAAATCATGTATAATATTATAATATGGTATAATATGTATAATATTATATATTTATCACCACTATAATATCATTTTTTTTCATGATAGATATATAATGATAGATATATAATGATAGATATATAATGATTAAAAAAAAAACAAAATTAAAAAAGAAAAAAAGAAAAAGAATGGTGTGGAATTTTATCGTTATCTATTTAATAAGTATAGGTATTCTTCTATGTATTTTTTATACACTTCTATTTCTATTCTGGAAACCAATGAATATATATAAGAGTATCTTTTTTTTCATTTTATGTATAGGGACATTCATCATTATTGAAGGAATCGTCAACCGTCTTGTATTTCGTAGTTATTTTTATTATCATATTATTGAAGCTATTTCTGATTGTTCCAAAATATCTTCTTCATTATCTATTTCTTCTTCTATTTTAGATTTTGGTTCTGGTAATAAAAATACATTGTCTCTTCATTTTCCATCATGGAATATATCATCTATTGATATACTTCCTAATATATATAAAATACCAAGATACATTCAATACGACGGAAAAGTCACAAAACTTTTTTCTTTATTTCCTACAAAGATAGACATTGTTGTTTGCTCCTTTGTGTTGCATCATCTAAAAAAACAAAAAGAATTATTATTGACACTGCAACAAATTTCTGATTATTTACTGGTTCTTGAAGATATACCAGAAAAATCAATTGTCCCATTTCTTTCCAAAAAAACTTGTATTTCTCATTTTTCTTTTTTTAACCAGGACGGTGAGTATTATTACGAAAATAAAGTAAAAACAGAACAACAATGGGAAGATATGTTATCGCCGTTGGCAACCATGATTTATAAGAAATATTTACATGGTCATATATGTTATGGCTTCGTTCCTCATATTTTATGGATATGGAAATGGAAAGAAAACAAATAAATATTACTTTTTTATTATGTGATATGATTATTTTTAGTAATTCATTTTTATTTCTAATCATCTGTCTTTTTTTGTTCGTAAACATAAAAATTGACTACTACAACATGATATTATAAGTTTGATAGAGTAATAATTTTTACTTTGCAATACATATTTTTTTAATTTCTACACCTTTTTTAATTTTAATGTTATTAGGATATTGAATTTTTACTTGTGAAATATCAAATATGTCAACATGAGACATGATGATTTTTTTACAACAATATCTTTTTATATTATGTGTCTTAAAAAAAATTTGAAACAAAGAATGATGATGACCTTCCTCTGACAGAATTTCTGTAGATGATGATAATGAGGAATGAACATCTTCTACATCTTGTGCATCTTTTCCTCCATCTTTTTTATTATCATCTTGTTGTTGTTCTTGATATTGTTGTAAAAAAATGTGTAATGCGTCACTTTTATTTCCTAATACTTTATTGCATGAATAACACCGGATAGGAAGGAGCATTTTTTTTTTTAATGAATGTTTGTATGTTTGTGCGTTTGTATGTATGTATTATTTTGTCTTTTTTGTTTAAAAATACTAAAACACAAAAGAAATTAAAAAAAATCATTTTTATATAGTAATCTCATAATCTCATTA
>RGVT01000192.1 GCA_010027105.1 Planctomycetia bacterium | reverse complement strand
CGCTTGGTTCGGCTACGCCTCACCAAGCGGAAAGGGGCGATCCCTTGGCAGGTCTACCCTGGTGATAGACACTGGTTCCATTCTTGGGGGCAGGTCAGTAGGCGAGGTATGCTGCTGTCCAACCTTGGACGGCGAAGACGGAAACCGTGCATCGGTCAGAAAAAGTACCGTGTCGCAGATGCCATATTGCCGGCAGAACCATTTTTCGTCACTCCGGTGCACACGCGCCTCATGCAGCGACCGTGCGCACATTTGATCAATGCCCAATCATCGCATTGACCGTGATTGCGGCGTCGGTTGTACCAGAGCGACCGTTCGTTCTGAAGGGTGCGTGAGGTAGATGGAATGATCCTCGTCACCGGCGGAGCCGGTTTCATCGGCGGCAACTTCGTGCTCGACTGGCTCGTCGCCGGCGGCGAGCCGGTGGTGAACTCTCGCCGGGCTCGCGGGCGATCCGCGGCACGTGTTCGTACGCGGCGACATCTGCGACGGGCCGCTCGTGGAGCAGCTCCTCGCCGGGCACGGCGTGCGGGCGATCGTGCACTTCGCCGCCGAGAGCCACGTCGACCGTTCGATCCACGGGCCGGAGGACTTCATCCGCACCAATGTCGTCGGCACGTTCCGGCTCTTGCACGCGGCCCGCAGCCACTGGGAGTCGCTCCCGAGCGGGGCCCGCGACGCGTTTCGCTTCGTGCACGTCTCGACCGACGAGGTCTACGGCTCGCTCGCCCCCGGCGACGCCCCGTTCCGCGAGGACCGGGCCTACGAGCCCAACAGCCCCTACTCGGCGAGCAAGGCCGCCTCCGACCACCTCGTCCGGGCCTACCACCACACGTACGGCCTGCCGGTGATCACCACCAACTGCTCCAACAACTACGGCCCGCTGCAGTTCCCCGAGAAGCTGATCCCGCTGTGCATCCACCACGCGCTCGCCGGCAGGCCGCTGCCGATCTACGGCGACGGCAGGCAGGTCCGCGACTGGCTGTATGTGAAGGACCACACGGCCGCGATCCGCCGGGTGCTCGAGGCGGGCACGCCCGGCGAGACCTACAACATCGGCGGCTGGAACGAGCAGCCGAACCTCGAGGTGGTGCACGCGCTCTGCCGGCTGCTCGACGCCGAACGGCCCCGGCCCGACGGCCGGGGCTACGCCGAGCAGATCACGTTCGTGAAGGACCGCCCGGGGCACGACCGCCGCTACGCGGTCGACGCCGCGAAAATAGCGCGGCTGCTCGGCTGGCGGCCGGCCGAGACGTTCGAGACGGGCCTCCGCAAGACCGTCCACTGGTATCTCGACAACCAGGACTGGGTGGCCGACATCACGAGCGGCGGCTACCGCGACTGGATCGCCCGGCAGTACGGCCCATGAAGATCCTGCTCCTCGGCCGCGACGGCCAGGTGGGGGGCCAACTCCTGCCGCGGCTCGAAACCCTCGGCACGGTGACCGCCTGCGGCCGGGGCGAGGCCGACCTCGAACGGCCCGCCGACCTCGCGGCCCTCGTGCTCGACGCCCGGCCCGACGCGATCGTAAACGCCGCCGCCTACACCGCCGTCGACAAGGCCGAGGCCGAATCCGCCCGGGCGCGGCTCGTGAACGCCGAGGCCGTGGCCGTGCTCGCCGACGCGGCCCGGCGCACGGGGGCGCTCCTCGTCCACTACTCCACCGACTACGTGTTCGACGGCACGAAGCCCGGGCCCTACTCCGAAGCCGACCTCCCCAACCCGCTGTCGGCCTACGGGGCGACGAAGCTCGCGGGAGAGCAGGCGATCGCAGCGACCGGCTGCCGGCACTGGATCTTCCGCACGAGCTGGGTGTTCGCCCCCCGGGGCCGCAACTTCGCCCGCACGATCCTCACCCTGGCCCGCGACCGCGCCGAGCTGCGCGTGGTGGACGACCAGCACGGCACGCCGACCCCCGCGGGCCTCGTGGCCGACGTGACGGCGGCGTTTCTGCGGCGGGCGGCCGGGCCGGCACGGCCCGCCGACGGCCTCTACCACCTCGCCCCGCACGGCGACACCACGTGGTGTCGCTTCGCCCGGTCGATCCTGGCAACGGCCCGCGACGCGGGAGCGTTGCTCCGCTGCCCGCCCGAGAACGTGATCGCGATCCCCACCGCCGACTATCCCACGCCCGCCCGGCGGCCCGCCAATTCGCGGCTGCGCGTCGCGAAACTCGAGGCCACCCTCGGCAGACGGCTGCCCGGATGGGAGGATGCCGCCGCTCCCGTGCTCGGCGCGCTCGCCGCCGAGGCGGCATACGACTCGAGACTGGCATCATGAGCGTTCGCAGGGGAATCATCCTCGCCGGTGGCAGCGGCACGCGGCTCCATCCCGTGACGCTCGCGGTCAGCAAGCAGCTGCTGCCGGTGTACAACAAGCCGCTCGTGTACTATCCGCTGAGCGCGCTTCTGCTCGCGCGGATCCGCGAGATCCTCGTGATCTCGACGCCGCAGGACACGCCGCGGTTTTGCGATCTGCTCGGCGACGGGTCGCAGTGGGGGGTGTCGCTCTCCTACGCCGTCCAGCCGCGGCCCGAGGGGCTCGCGCAGGCCTTCCTGATCGGAGCCGAGTTTCTCGCCGGCGGCCCCTCGGCGCTCGTGCTCGGCGACAACATCTTCTACGGTCACAAGCTCGGCGACCGCCTCCATGCGGCAGCTTCCAGGCACGGCGGCGCCACCGTGTTCGCCTACCCCGTCTCCGACCCGGAGCGGTACGGCGTGGTGGAGTTCGACGCTGCCGGCCGGGCGGTGTCGATCGAGGAGAAGCCCTCCGCCCCGCGCAGCCGGCACGCCGTCACGGGGCTCTATTTTTACGACGAGCAGGTGGTGGAGATCGCCCGCGGGCTGCGGCCGAGCCCGCGGGGCGAGCTCGAGATCACCGACGTCAACCGGGCGTACCTGGACCGCGGCCTGCTCACGGTCGAGCGCATGGGCCGGGGCGACGCCTGGCTCGACACCGGCACGCACGACAGCCTCCTCGAGGCGGGGCAGTTCATCCAGTCGCTCGAGAAGCGGCAGGGTCTCAAGATCTGCTGCCCCGAGGAGATCGCCTGGCGCAACGGCTGGATCGACGGCGCGGCACTCGAGCGGCTGGCGTCGCAGGTGGCCAGAAGCGGCTATGGCGCGTATCTCCGCGACCTGCTCCGCGAGGAGCCGGCCCGATGATCGTCACGCCTACCGACCTCCCCGGCGTCCTCGTCGTCGAGCCGCGGGTCTACGAGGACGACCGCGGCTGCTTCTTCGAAAGTTTCAACGAGCGGGCGTTCGCAGCGGCGGTCGGCGGGCCGGTGACGTTCGTGCAGGACAACCATAGCGTGAGCCGATCCGGCGTGCTGCGTGGGCTGCACTACCAGGTCGAGCAGCCGCAGGGAAAGCTCGTGCGGGTGGTCGTGGGGAGCGTCTACGACGTGGCCGTCGACATCCGCCCCGGCTCCCCGACGCGCGGCCGCTGGGTGGCGATCGAACTCTCGGCGGCCAACCGCCGGCAGATGTGGATCCCCGCCGGATTCGCGCACGGGTTTTTGGTCACGTCGCCAGTGGCCGAGGTGCTCTACAAGACCACCGACTACTACGCCCCCGCGGCCGAACGCTGCATCGTCTGGAACGACCCCACGCTCGCCATCGCCTGGCCGCTCTCCGGCCCGCCGATCCTGTCGGCGAAGGACGCGGACCGTCAACCGTTGGAAACGTGAAGGTGACGCCGATCGGACTGCGGCACAATTTCAAAGCTGTACGGGGAGATCGTCGTTCATATGAGAAAATGATGAGATCTGCTGTTCGACTCGCGGGCGTTGGTGTTTACTACATGCAATGACTCCCACGGTCACAATCATCGGTGCCGGTCCGGCCGGCCTCACGGCCGCCCACCTCCTCAGGCGCGAGGGGGCGGAGGTGACCGTGCTCGAGCAGGACCCCCGCTACGTCGGCGGCATCTCGCGGACCGTCGAATACAAGGGCTTCCGGTTCGACATCGGCGGGCATCGGTTCTTCTCCAAGAGCCAGGAGGTGGAGGACCTGTGGACCGAACTCCTGGGCGACGACCTCCTCCACCGGCCGCGGTCGTCGCGGATCTACTACGGAGGCAGGTTCTACTCCTATCCCCTCAAGGCGGGCGAGGCCCTGAAAAACCTCGGCCTCGTGGAATCGGCCCGCTGCGTGGCCTCCTACGCCTGGGCCCGGCTCTTTCCGGTGCCTGATCCCAAATCGTTCGAAGACTGGGTGAGCAACCAGTTCGGCAGGCGGCTGTTCGGGATCTTCTTCAAGACCTACACCGAGAAGGTGTGGGGGATGAGCTGCCGGGAGATCTCGGCCGACTGGGCCGCGCAGCGGATCAAGGGGCTCTCGCTCTCGAAGGCGATCATGGCGGCCCTGCTGCCGAAGCGGGCGCCGAAGGACCGCACGCAGACGATCAAGACGCTAATCGACACGTTCCGCTATCCCCGCAAGGGCCCCGGGATGATGTGGGAGGCGGCGGCCGACCGGACCCGCGCCTAGGGCGGCACGATCGAAATGAATGCCCGCGCGACCGGCCTCACGCGCCTGCCCGGCGGAGGCTGGCGGGTGGACTACGAGCAGGATGGCGCGGCGCGCAGCGTGCACTCCGACCACGTGATCTCATCGGCCCCGCTCCGCGAACTCGCACGGGCGATCGCTCCCGCCCTGCCGGCACGCGTGCTCGACGCGGCAGGCAAGCTCCGCTACCGCGACTTCCTCACGGTGGCCCTCGTCGTGCGGCCGAGCCGGCCGTTCGCTGACAACTGGATCTACATCCACGAGCCGGGCGTGAAGGTGGGCCGCGTGCAGAATTTCGGCAGCTGGTCGCCCGAGATGGTGCCCAACCCCGACCTCGCCTGCTACGGCCTCGAATATTTTTGTTTCGAGGGGGACGGGCTGTGGACGATGACGGACCCGGACCTCATCGCCCTGGCGACGCGGGAGCTCGCCTCGCTCGGCCTCGTGGCCCCGGGCGACGTGCTCGACGGCCACGTCGTCCGCCAGCCGAAGGCGTATCCTGTGTACGACGACGACTACGCGACGCACTTGCGCACGATCCGCGACGGCCTCGACGCGGATTATCCCGGGCTGCACCTCGTGGGTCGCAACGGCATGCACAAATACAACAACCAGGACCACGCCATGATGACGGCCCTGCTCGCGGCCCGGAACATCCTCGCCGGCCGGCAGGTGTACGACGTGTGGAACGTCAACCAGGACGCGGAATACCACGAGGCGGGTGACCGCGGCAGCAAGGATAGGTCGGCCAATGGCACTTCGGCAAGCGACGGCCGAGCAGCGAGGACCATGAGGAGCACCAGCCGGGACTGGCCTGGCTGGATGCGACGCTCGCTTCGAGGTGCCGAGGAGCTTCCTACCCACGCTCAAGGCCGGGTTTTTCTCGT
>RGVT01000191.1 GCA_010027105.1 Planctomycetia bacterium | reverse complement strand
GGCCGCGCTCGACGCCGGCGACCGCAGCGCCGCGGAAGCCGCCATCGGCGAGGCGCTGCGGCTCGACCCGCACAACGCCGAGGCGCGCGCCAGCCTCGCCGCGGTCACGCGGACGAAGGCCGGCGGCGGGGGGCGACGCAGCCCATGAACGTCCGCCGGGCCACCGCGCTGCTGCCCTCCGGAACGCTCCTCGCCGCGTGCGTGCTCGGCGCCTGCGGGGCGCTCGTGCCGACGGCGGCCGCCCGCTGCCGAGTCTATGAAAGCGGCGTGTCGGTGTGGCGCGACACGGCCCGCAAACAGCCCGCCAGCGCGCGCGCCAGTGCCAACTGGGCGCTGGCGATCCTGCACGGCGGCCCCGCCGAGCCCGCGCCGGCGGCGATCCTCATGGCCCGCCGGCTCCTGGAGAGGGCTGTGGAGATCGACCCGGGCGGCCACCTCGGCCTCGTGGATCTCGCGGTGCTCGTGCGGGGCGAGGATCCCGATCGCGCCATCGACCTGTGCCGCCGGGCGGTGGCGCTGCGGCCCCGTCATGCGGGCGGTCACCACGTGCTCGGCACGCTGCTGGTCGGTCGCGATCCCGCGGCGGCGGAACGTCACCTGACCATCGCCGCCGAACTCGCCCCGCGCGAGCCCGACACGCTCGTGAACCTGGCCAACCTGCTCCTGGCGGGCGGCAACCCCGGCCGGGCCGTGCCGCTCTACCGCCGCGCCCTCGAGATCGACCCCGGCCACCGGCTGGCCGCCCACAATCTGGCGGTGGCCACGGGGGCGGCAGGCGGCGATTCCCGCTGACGGGGGGCAGCGACGGGGGCCACGATTTAATCCATTTCTCACGCCCGGCTCATCGTCGGCTCGCGAACGGAAACTACAACTCGCCCCAGTGCCGCGGCGAACGTTCGCCGGCGGCGGTTTTCCAACCCCCATCGGGAGTGTTTTCCATGACGATGAAGAAACTGGTCAAGGGGCGGGGCGGCTTCACGCTCGTCGAACTCCTTGTCGTGATCGCGATCATCGCGACGCTGGTGGCGATCCTGCTGCCGTCGCTCGCCAGGGCCCGTGCCACGGCCAACGCCCAGGCGGCCGCGGCCAACCTGTCGGGTTTCGGTCGCGGGTTCGAGCTCGAGTCGAACGAGAATTCCGACGGTGCCTACAGCACGGGTGCCTTCGACCATGCCCGCGACGGCGACATCCGCTCCTACGGCTGGGTGTCTGACCTGATCGGTGCCAAGACCGCGAACCCGGGCAAGGCCCTCGACCCGGGCAACAAGTCGAAGGTGAACGAGAAGGTGGCGGACTACACCAACGCCAAGGGCAGTGATCACAGCAAGGACTATGCAGCCGGCGTTTCGGCCGGACGGTGGTCGGGCACGAATGCTCCGGACAACTCGGGCACTGCCTACTTCGGTGGGGCCACTCTGGCGAAGGACGTGTGGAACAACGGTTACAACACCAACTTCGCCACCACATGGCACTTCTCGCGGGGCGATCCGACGACCAGCGCAACGAAGCCCGACAACCTCACCAGTGTTGAACTCGGCTGGGGTGGCGGCAAAAACAAGGGTCCGACCGACGGCCAAGGCCCGCTCACGTCGCGTGACGTGGCCAACGCCAGCACGACCGCGGCCCGGATCGCGCTCATCGGCCCGTCCCGCGACGGCGACGGAGCCGATGCGAAGGTGCTCAGCGGCGCTTACAGTGACTCCACTGCGGGCGTGTTCGCCGTACGGATCAATGAATTCGTCGGCAAGCCCATCGTGAAGGTGGGTGATTTCCTCGTCGAGAGCTTCTGCGACGGCATGAACGTGGACGCGAGCGGCCTCTCTGGTGCTGCCGCTGCCGGGTTCACCGCCACGAAGCCGATCCATGAGTTCAACGACATCGAGCCGATGCACCTGAAGAACGGCCTTGGCGGCGGTTTTGCCCCGATCCTGTTCGCCGACCTGCACGTCACGAAGGTGTTCGACACGGTGTCGTACAACTCCGCTGCAGGCAAGGGCGACGGCTACATCGGCAACGGTGTGGTCCGGAACAGTGCCGGTAAGATCACCAACGTGTTGATCGACGACGCCGGATACACCGAGGTCGCCGACTTCATCTGGGTGAAGCGGTTGGCGGGTGTGGTCGCTGCCAACGGCAGCGTCAACGAGTAGCCGCGCGAACGATCGCGCCGGTTCGTGATGTCTCCAGCCGCGGCCGCCTTCGGGCGGCCGCGGTTTTTCCCAGCCGCGGCCTCCGAGCTATAATCCGAACATGTCAACAGCCACCCTGATCGCCGCTCCGGTTGCGGCACTTCGCGAACCGCCGGCCTCCCCCGCCCCGGCCCGGGCCGGGGCTGGAGAGGCGGCGCTACGGCTGCAGATCGGCGTCACGCTCGTGGGCGCGACGCTCCTGGCCTGTTCCCTCGTGGCCGAGGTGCTCTGGTCGAAGGACGTCTATGCCGCGCTGCCGGCCGCGGCGGCGGTGGCGCTGCTCGGCGCCCCGCTGGTCGCGGCCGCGATCCGCGACCTGCTCGCCGGCGAGGCCGGGATGAACGCGCTCGTCGCACTGGCCGTGGGCGGGGCCGCCGCCACCGGGCAGTATCAGGAGAGCGCCGCGATCGCGCTCTTCATGACGGTGTCGGGGCTGATCGAGAAACGGACCGCGATCGGGGCGCAGGCCAGCATCGAGTCGCTGATCAAGCTTTCCCCCACCCGGGCCCAGCGGCTCGTGCCGGGCGAGCCCGGCGCCGAGGAGCCCGTCGAGGCCAAGCACCTCGTGCCCGGCGACGTGGTCCGGGTGCGGCCGGGCGACAACATCCCCGCCGACGGCCTGATCGTCCGCGGCGTGAGCACCGTGAACCAGGCGAGCATCACGGGCGAGTCGCTGCCCGCCGAAAAAACCCCCGGCGACGACGTGTTCGGCGGCACGATCAACCTCACCGGCGTGCTCGACATCGAGGTCACGAAGGCCGGCGCCGACACGCTGCTCGGCCGGGTCAAGGATCTCATCCTGCAGGCCGAGCGCACCCGCACGCCGATCATGCGGCTGGTCGACCAGTACGCAGCCTGGTACACGCCGACGGTGCTGATGCTCGTGGGCGTGGTCCTGTTCTTCGCCCTCCGCAGCGACCCCGACACCGCCTTCAGCCGCGCCATCGCGATGTTGGTGGTGGCCTGCCCGAGCGCCCTCATCCTGGCGACCCCGACGGCGATGGTGGCGGGCCTGTCGGCCGCGGCACGGCTCGGCGTGCTCGTCAAGAGCGTCGTCACGCTCGAAGCCGCCCGTGGCTTGTCGGCGATCGTGTTCGACAAGACGGGCACGCTCACCACCGGCGTGCTCTCGGTGTCGCGGCTGTCGCCCGCCGAGGGAGTGGAACCCTCCGAGCTGCTCCTGCTCGCCGCGAGCGCCGAGCAGGACAGCCGCCACCCCGTCGCCCGGGCGGTGACGGAGATGGCGCGGCGGGCGAACCTGCCGCTGGCCCGCCCCGAGGCCTTCGAGGAGGTCGCCGGCCGCGGCGTGATCGCGACGATCGCCGGCGTGGGCGTGATGGTCGGCCGGGCCTCGTGGCTGACTTCCCCGGAGGCGGGTCTGCCCGAGGCCGAGGCCGAGGCGATCGACTCCGTGCAGAACAGCCCCGAGGCCGACGGCATGAGCGTGCTGTTCGTGGTGCGTGACGGGCGCATGGCCGGCTGGATCGGGCTCGAGGACAACGCCCGGCCCGAGGCGGCCGAGGCGGTCGACCGCCTGAGGAACCTGGGGCTCCGGCGCCTGGTGATCCTCACCGGCGACCGGCGGAGCGTGGCCCGCCGGGTGGCCGAGCAGATGCATTTCGACGAGTTCAAGGCGGAGGTTCTGCCCCATGAAAAACTGCAGATGGTCGACGAACTGAAGGCCAAGGGACACCGCGTCGCCGTGATCGGCGACGGCGTCAACGACGCCCCGGCGCTGGCCGCCGGCGACATCTCGATCGCGATGGGGGCGGCGGGGAGCGACGTGGCGATCCACTCCGCGAGCATCGCCCTCATGAACAGCAACCTGAACCGGGTTCCCTTCCTGATCGAGCTCTCCCGCCGGACGATCAACGTCATCCGGCAGAACATGGCCGTGGGGGCCCTGTTCATCATCGTGTTCCTCGCCCTCGCGGGGGCGGGCTACGTGTCGCCGTTGACGGCGGCCGCGCTCCACATCGTGAGCGGACTGGTGGTGATCTTCAATTCGGCGCGGCTGGTGCGCTGCGGCGAGGAGATCGAGCAGGCCGAGGCGGAGGCTGCCCCGGCCCGACGCCGATGAGCCGCCGGCGGCCCGGCGGGGCGGCCATCTGGCTGGCGGCCGGGGCGCTCGGCGCGGCGGTCTTCGCGGCCTACGCGGCCACGCTCGGACACGACTTCGTCGATCTCGACGACTCCGCCTACGTGGTGGAGAACGAGCGGGTGCGGGCGGGCCTGCGGCCCGCGGGCGTGTGGTGGGCCTTCTCCGGCCTCCGCTGCGACAACTACCAGCCCCTCACCCTCCTGTCGCACATGGCCGATTGCTCGATGTTCGGGCTCGATGCCCGGGGGCACCATGCCACCAGCCTGCTGCTGCACGCGGTCAACACGATCCTCCTGTTCCTCACGCTGCGGGTGGCCACGCAGCGGACCGGGGCGGCCTGCGCCGCGGCATGCCTCTACGGCCTCCACCCCCTCAGGGTCGAGGCGGTGGCGTGGGTCGCCTCCCGCAAGGACGTGCTCAGCGGGCTGTTGTTCCTGGCGGCGCTCCTGGCCTACACGCTCTTCGCCCGCCGGCGCGACGGGCGGGCGGAGGGCAACCCCTGGCTCTGGTATGCGGCGGCCGTGGGACTGCACGGGGCGGCCCTGCTCGCCAAGCCCACCGCGGTGACGTTTCCCTGCGTGCTCGTGCTCTACGACATCTGGCCGCTCGGCCGGATGGACGGCGGCGCGGCCGGCCGCAGGTGGCCTGACCTGCTCCGCGAGAAGGCGCCCTTCTTCGCGCTCTCGATCGTGCACGCCGGGCTGACGCTGGCGGCCCAGCGCAACGCACTCGCCAGCCTCGAGGCCCTGCCGCCCGCCCACCGCGCGGCCAACGCCGTGGTGTTTCTCGCCTGGCAGGCCTGGGCCAGCCTCTGCCCGGTCGGCCTGGCGCCGGCCTATCCATATCCGCGAGAGGGCTACCCGGCGGCCGTGGTCGCGGCGTCGGCCGCCGCGCTCGCCGCCGTGACCGCGCTGTGCGTGGCGCTGCGCCGAACCAGTCCGGCGGCACTGATGGGCTGGCTGTGGTTCGCGGGAATGCTCGTGCCGGTGCTCGGGCTGTGCCAGGCCGGCGACCAGGGCGTCGCCGACCGCTGGACCTACCTGCCGGGGATTCAGATCCAGCCCGGCTGCGAAGCAGCCGATCGCCTCCTCGTCGTGCCCCCGCTCGCGCAGTGCCCAGCCC
>RGVT01000020.1 GCA_010027105.1 Planctomycetia bacterium | reverse complement strand
GCCCGAGCGCCGCGACGACGTCGTGGGCCGTCGCGCCGGGAGGGGCGCCGAACGGCTCGCCATTGACCGTGATCGTGGGGCCGGAGGGGGATTGCATGACCGCGTGCCGTCGGGAGGAAAACGGAAGCCTAGTCCTTTTCCTTCTCCTTTCGAGCCTTGGCCGCCGCCCCGGCCTTGCCGCCGCCGCCACGCGGGCGGGCCACGTCGAGCAGTTCGAGCTTCGTCACGAAGGCGCCCGCTGCGGCCTGCTGCGGGTTGAAGGGGATCCCGTACGCGACCGTGGTGCCCGTCGACGAGTCGGTCACGTAGAGCACGGCCGGCGCCAGCGCCGCCCCGCCGGTCTGCAGCTCGGCCGCCCCCGAGACGAGGAGGAACCGCGGGTTCTTCACCTGGCCGGCCTTGAAGCCGAGGTCCTGGAGCACGTTGTGCTTGTAGGCGCCCGCGAAGCGGCCGGTGGAGGGGTTGAGCACGCCCCCCGAGAGGTCGCCCGTCTCGAAGTCGAGGATGAAGAACCCCTCGATGCCCCCGCCGAGCGGCACCGTGCAGACGGCGAACGCATCGTCGGCAAGGGACGTCAGCGCCTGGACCCTGGGCGGCGCGACCCGGGAGGCGATCTCGAGGCCGAGCACGAGGCCCGCCGCCACGAGGCCCGCTCCCGTGGCCACCGCGCCCCACCGCCACCTCACCCGCTCGCTGCCAACCATGAATCAGATCCTCCGCGTCACGAAACAAGAACCAGCGGCGCCGACCGCTCACGCCGCCGGCTGCGCCGATTCGGCAGGTTTCTCGACGGGCTGCCCCGCCGGCTCGGCCGGCTTGTCGGCCGGCGGCGCTGGCGGCGGGGGCGGCGGCACCAGCTTGGCCGCCGGCGTCGGTACCAGTTTTCCGCCGGCGTGCGTGCCCACGAACGTCGTCGTGTCGTCCGGTGCGATGACGACGCACCACACGCTCGACTTCTCCGCCGGCAGGCCCTCCTGTTCGCCCTTGGCGTGCACGTCCCAGAATTTCACCGCCCCATCGAGGCTGCCGCTCACGAGCCGGCCGCCATCGGCCGAGAACGCCACCGACGTGACCCAGTCCTTGTGGCCCGCGAGCGTGGCGAACTCCTTGGAGTCGCTCGTCGTCCAGAGCCGGATCGTGCGGTCGGCGCCGGCCGAGGCGAGCCGCGACCCGTCGGGCGAATAGGCCACGGCCCAGAGCGTGTCGCCGTGCCCCTCGAGCTTCCCCTTCTCGGCGCCGTCGGCGGCGTTCCAGAGCTTCACGAGCTTGTCGCCGCCGCCGGTGGCGATCGTCGCGCCGTCGGGTGAGAACGCGACGGCAGTGACCGGGCCGGCATGCGCGGCCACCGTCTTGATCTCCCTGCCGTCGGCGGTGTTCCACAGCACCACGGTGCCGTCCTCGCCGGCCGTCGCCAGCGTCGCGCCGTCGGGCGCGAAGGCCAGCGACCGCACCCAGCCCTTGTGCTTCCTCAGATCGTGCTTCGCCGTGCGGGCCGGCAGGTCCCAGAGCTTCACGAGGCCGTCGTAGCCGGCGGTCGCCGCGAGCGTACCGTCCTTCGACACCTGCACCGCCCAGACGGCCGTGGGATGGCCGGCGAGGTCGCCGACCCGCGTGCCGTCGGCCTTCCACACGACGACGTCGCCGGGCCGGTAGAGCAGGCTCTCGCCGCCGGCCGTCACGAGCGTCGCACCGTCGGCGCCGTAGTCGGCCGCGATCACCCAGCGGTTGAAGTCGCCGAGCGCTGCGGCCGCCGCGGGCGGCGGGGAGGCGGCAGGGGGGTCGGTGGCCCGCGCCGCGGCGGGGAAGACCGTCGCGTTGAGAAGCGCCAGGGCCACGAGGGCGGCTGAAAAACGCGGGTTCGGCATGAGCGGTGCTCCAAGTGGCGGGACCGCAGGAGTATAGTTGCCCGCGTTCGACCAGTTCCATCACCGGGGCGATCCGCCATGGCCGTGACCGCGCGGTCCTCTTCCCTCCGCGTGCCCGCGCAACCCGCCGCGCGGCGGGCCGTGCTCGTGGCCAGCGGCGACCTCCGCGAGGAGGCCAACCGCGTCTGCTGGCCGGCCCAGCGGGCCCTCGAGGCCGACCTCACGAAGGCCTTCGCCGCCGCCGGCTGGACGCTCGCCCGCGGCCACGCTCCGTCGCGGACGCGCGGCCACGGCTTCATCGCAAGCGCCCGTGAAGGGCTCGATGTCTTCGCCACGATCGACCCGGATCCGCCGCTCGTCGTCGCCGAGGCGGTGTGGCAGTATTCCAACCACCTCCTGCCCGGGCTCACCACGCACTCCGGGCCGATCCTCACCGTCGCCAATTGGTCGGGGCAGTGGCCGGGGCTCGTCGGAATGCTGAACCTCAACGGCTCGCTCACCAAGGCGGGCGTGCCCCACGCCACGCTCTGGGCCGACGACTTCGCGAGCCCCACCTTCCGCCGCCACCTGCAGTCGTGGCTCGACTCGGGGCACGTGCACCACGACACGAGCCACGTCGTGCCGATCGGGCGGGTGTCGATCCCCCGACCACTCGCCCAGACGGCCGCGACGATCGCCGCCGAACTGCGGCGCACGAAGGCTCTCATGGGCGTGTTCGACGAGGGCTGCATGGGGATGTTCAACGCCATCATCCCCGACCGGCTCCTCCACGCGACGGGCGTGTTCAAGGAGCGGCTCAGCCAGAGCGCGCTCTACCACGAGACGATGCGGGTGGGCGACACCGAAGCCCGGGATGTTTTCAAGTGGCTCGAGAAGGCGGGCATGCGGTTTCATTTCGGCAAGGACGAAGCCCGCGACCTGACCCGGGCCCAGGTGCTCCTGCAGTGCAGGATGTACGTCGCGACGCTGCGGATCGCCGACCGCTTCGGCTGCGACTGCGTGGGCATCCAATACCAGCAGGGGCTCAAGGACCTGCTGCCGGCGAGCGACCTCGTGGAGGGGATGCTCAACGACTCGAAGCGGCCGCCGGTGACGGCGGAGGGCTCCGGTCGCATGCTCTGGAAAGGGAAACCGCTCGTGCACTTCAACGAGGTGGACGAGTGTGCCGGCCTCGACGGGCTGCTCACGCAGCGGGTCCACGAGGCGCTCGGCCAGCCGGTGGAAAACACGCTCCACGACATCCGCTGGGGCGACTGGGACCAGTCGCGGTCGACCGACCAGTGGGTGTGGGTGTTCGAGATCTCGGGGGGCGCGCCGCCGGCCCACTTCATCCGCGGCTGGAAGGGGGCCGAGGGCTTCCGGCAGCCGCCGATGTATTTCCGGCTCGGGGGCAGCACGCTCGCCGGCGTGAGCAAGCCGGGCGAGATCGTCTGGAGCCGGATCTGGGTCGACGGCACGAGTGGAGTCGAAACACTCCGCATGGACATCGGCCGGGCGCAGGTGGTGAAACTGCCGACAGAGGAGACCCGCCGCCGGCTCGACGCCACCACGCCGCAGTGGCCGATCATGCACGCGGTCACCTACGGCATCTCGCGCGACCAGATGATGGCCCGACACAAGGCGAACCATATCCACGTGGCCTACGCGAAGGATGCCGCCGCGGCCGACCGTGCGGCGCTCCTCAAGGCCGCCGTGGCCCGCGACCTCGGCATCGACGTCTCCTTCTGCGGCACCCGAGGCCACGGCGTGTCGCCCGCCCTCCGGTGGGACGTATGACATCCGATGACGAAATCAATGGTTGACCGCCGGCTCGGGGGCGGCAAAAGTCTCGTCGCGTGGGCCGCCGCGGCCCAAGGCTCCTCGAGCGTTCGCCGACCCCCTCGCCTCCCCTTTCCACTGTCGTGATCGTTCATGAACCGCCCCGGCTTTCTCGGGATCGACGCGGGCACGCAGGGGTTGTCGGTGATCTTCACCGACGACGACATGCAGATCCTCGCCGCGGGCGAGGCGGCCTACGGGATGGTGCCCGGGCTGGCTCCGGAGTGCTACGAGCAGGACCCGGCCGACTGGGAGCGGGCGCTCGGCGCGGCGCTGGCCGACCTGCGCCGGAAGCTCTCCGCGCTCGGCATCGAGCCCGACGTCCGTGCCGTCGGCATCTGCGGCCAGATGCACGGCGAGGTGCTCGCCGACGAGCTCGGCCGGTCGCTCGGGCCCGCGCGGCTGTGGTGCGACGGCCGCAACGAGGCCGAGGGGCACGCGCTCACCGATCGGCTCGGCGTGAAGATGCCCAAGCGCATCACCGCCGCCCGCTGGCTGTGGACGATCCGCAACCGGCCGGAGATCGCCGCCCGGACCGCGCACCTCACGACACCCGCCGGCTGGCTCGCCTTCCGGCTCACCGGTGTCTGGACGCTCGGCGTCGGCGACGCCGCCGGAATGTTTCCGATCGACCAGGCGACGCACGACTACGACCGACGGCTGCTCGCCGACTTCGACGCGCTCGTGCACGCCGCGGCGGGCGGCCGTGCGCTCCGCCCGCTCGGCGACCTGCTGCCGCGCGTGCGCCGCGCCGGCACGGACGGCGGCACGCTCGACGGCCACGGCGCGAGCCTGCTCGGCCTGCCCGTGGGCACGCCCGTCGCGCCCGCCGAGGGGGACCAGCCGGCCGCCCTCACCGGCTCGCTCATCGGCGCGGCGGGAATGGTGTCGATGAGCTTCGGCACGAGCGTCGTCGCCAACGCGGTCGGCGACCGGCCTTTTCAGGGCATAGCACGCAGTGTCGATCACTTCTGTGCCCCGGACGGCAAGCCGATCAACATGGTCTGGCTCCGAAACGGCACGACGGCGCTCAACACCGTCGTGGAGATGTTCGGGAACGTGACGGGAGGCGGCCGGGGCGACGGCTTCGCGGCCGTGATCCCGCAGGTGCTCGCGGCGGCCGACGACTGCGGCGGCCTCCTCGCCCTCCCCTTCATGGACGACGAACCCGGCCTCGGCGTCTCGCGGGGGGGCTCGGCCTCGGTGGTGGGGCTCAACGACTCGAGCGCCACTCCCGGCAACGTCGCCAAGGCGATGCTGCTGGCGACGATGTTCAACCTGCGACTGGGAAGCGAGCCGCTCGACGCCCAGGGTTTCCCGCGGGGCGAGATCATCCTCTCCGGCGGCCTGGCGAAGACGCCGGCGCTCGGGCAGCTCCTGGCCGACGTGTTCAACACCCCGGTCACGATCCTCGACGGCGCCGCCGAGGGCACGGCCTGGGGCGCGGCGCTCCTGGCGAAATATCGCGCGCTCGCGATCGCCGGCCGCGCCCCCGACTGGGCCGCGTTCCTCGCCGGCCACGCCTCTGGGAAGCCCACCCGCTTCACGCCCCACGCCGCCGCCGTTCGCACGCTGTCTGAACGCTACGCCCGCCACAAGCGCCTCGTCGAGTTGCACAGCCAGCTCGAAGGCGTGACGGCGTAATCAACGCGCCCAAGCCGGCTTCGGGCTCCCCGATCCCCATGTGGGACAGGCTTCAGCCTGTCATGCTTTCACCCCCAACGCGCCCAATCCGTGGGCTCCGCGAATTGGTCGGGGCGCAGCGAACGTCCGGTGAGACGGTACGGGGCAGCCCCGAAGGCGTGACAGGCTGAAGCCTGGTTTCCGTGAAGGCGTGACAGGCTGAAGCCTGTCCTACGACACAGCGAGCATTCGCTCGAGGGCGGTGAGGGCCCACTGTGCCGTCTCGTCGTCGACCCGGATCACGTTCACGGGCTTTCCCCGCTCGAGGTGCTCGAGGCTCCAGCAGAGGTGGGCGAGGTCGATCCGATACATCGTGGCGCACATGCAGACCACCGGCGACAGGAACTTGATCGTCTGTTCCGGGTGGTTTTTTTCCAGCCGCTTGACGAGGTGCAGCTCCGTGCCGATCGCCCAGGTCGTGCCCGCCGGCGCCTGCTCGACCTGCCTGAGGATGTAACTCGTGGAGCCCACGAGGTCGGCCTTGTCGACCACCTCCATCGAGCACTCCGGGTGCACGAGCACCTTCACGCCCGGGAGGTGGGCCCGCATCGCGTCGACGTGCTCCGGCTTGAACATCGCGTGGACGCTGCAGTGCCCCTGCCAGAGGATGACGCGGCTGGCCTCGAGGTGCGCGGCGTCGTTGCCCCCGAGCCGGGGATCGTGCGGGTTCCAGACGCACATCTCGGCGAGCGAGACGCCCATCTTCCGGGCGGTGTTCCGCCCGAGATGCTGGTCGGGAAAGAAGAGCACGCGTTTGGAGCGGGCGAACGCCCACTCGAGGACGGCCCGGGCGTTGCTCGACGTGCACACGATCCCGCCGTGGCGGCCGCAGAAGGCCTTGAGGCTCGCGGCCGAGTTGATGTAGGTGACGGGCGTGACGGAGGAGGTGTCGATGACGGTGCCGAGGTCGGCCCAGGCGTCCTCCACCTGCTCGATCGCGGCCATGTCGGCCATCGAGCAGCCGGCGGCCATGTCGGGGAGCACGACGGTGACGCGCCGGCCGCCGCGCCGCACCACCTGCTCTGGCCGGTTGGCGAGGATGTCGGCCGTCTCGGCCATGAAGTGGACGCCGCAGAACGCGATCGCCTCGCAGCCGGCCCGCTCCGCCGCCGACTTCGAGAGCTGGTAGCTGTCTCCCTGGTAGTCGGCGTGCGCGATGACGCCGTCCTGCTGGTAGTGGTGGCCGAGGATCACGAGCCGCTCGCCCATCCGGCGCCGCACAACGTCGATCCGCTCGGCGAGCGTCGCGTCGTCGAGGCTCCGGTAGGAGGGGAACGGCGCCGCGGGAAGCGGCGCCGTAGCGGCGGTGCTCATCCGGCCAAGTATAGGGCTCCGTGCGACGGGCGAATCGGCCCGCTATACTGCCCCGGCGACGGACGGTGACGGCACGGTCCCGCCCCCTCCCTCACTCACGCGGAAGGATCACGGCTCGACATGGCGCGCAAAGTGGTGAATCGCAAGGAACTCAGGGCCCAGGCCGACGCGGCGGAGGCCCGCGGCAAGACGAAGAAGGCGGCTGCGGAGAAGCCGGCCAAGGAGAAGAAGGAGAAGGCCGCCAAGGAGCCGAAGAAGGCCGCTCCCAAGAAGCCCGCCCGCAAGAAGGCCGCCAAGGAGGTCCGCATGAAGGCCTACTGGGGCATCTTCACGCCGTCGCTCAAGCGGCTCGCGCTCTTCGAGTACGCCGACAAGAAGGCGGCCGAGAAGAAGGCGGCCGATCTCACCGCCTCGTCGCGGACGCAGCACTTCGTGCAACTGGTCAAGGAAGCGATCTCCGAATGACCGGGTGCGGGACGATGAGCGGGTGGCGGGCGGGCCTCGTCTGCGGGTTGGCCTGCGCGGCGCTCGCGGGCGGCGTCGGCTGCGGAGGCAAGGCGAAGAAGCCCCGGGCGGGTGGGGCCGGCGCGGCGGGCGACTCGCTGCCGAGCGTCGACCTCGACACGGCGCTGGCCGTCGACGACGGCCGGATCGCCGTCGCCTCGCCGACGGGCTGGACGCGGCTGCCGCGGTCGAAAGACTGCCTCGTCAAGTACCAGCCCGGGCCGAAGAAGAGCTATCCCAAGATCCTCGTCGTGGCAGAAAACGCGCCGCCCGACTTCCCGGCGGTGACCACCGACAACCACCAGGCCTTCGCCGAGCCGGGAATGCCCCAGAACACGCCCAGGTGAAGAAGCCGGCCGCCGTGAAGATCGGCCCGCACCTGGGCGTGTTCTGGGGCATTCCCGGCTCGGCGAAGGTCGACGGCATCTCCGAGCCGATCGAGCGCTGGAGCTACGCGGTGGTGATCGGCGGGCGGATGTACACCGTCGAGGCCCGGGCGCCCAAGGGAAAGATCGACGACGCCGCGAAGGCGGCCGCGAAGGCCGTGGCCGCGGCCCTCGCCCCGCCGACCGCGGCGACGGCGACCGCCGAGGAGCCCGCCGCGGCCGCCGCCGACGCCGACACATGAGGCCGGATGGCTCCGCCGCGCCTACGTGCGCGTGCGCTCCTTGAGGCGGTGGCTCGCGCGGGTGAGCGTCTCTCGCTCCGGCGCGGTGAGGCTCGATTCCCCGGAGCGGCTGATCTTCTCCAGGATCCTGTCGACCTCCTCCTGGAGCTCCGCGTCGAGCCGCGGGGGCTCGCGGGGCGGCGCGGGCGGGCGGCGTGGGCGGTCGAACTCGTCCTCGGGCCGCACCACCCGCACCCGCCGCCGGCGCAGGGATGCCGCGAGGTCGCCGAGGCCGCCCATGTGCCAGCCGCGCCACGCGTAGAGCAGCCCGAAGACCGCGCCCCCCACGTGGGCCACGTGGGCCACGTTGCCCCCCCCGGCCGCGGCACCCTGGACGTCGGACACGAGATACAGGATGCCGAGCGCCCAGGCCGGCACGGGGAGGACGCCCCACAGGAGCACGGTCGTGCGCGGGAAGTTCCAGATGAACACGGCCAGCACCGCCATCACCGCGCCGCTGGCCCCCACCAGGAACATCCGCGGGGCCTGGAGCGCGTGGCCGGCCTGCACGCTCACGAGCCAGGCGATCCCCGCGACGACGATCGCCGTGACGTAGAACCGGAAGAACTCCGCCCGGCCCATGATCTCCTCGACGTCGCGGCCGAAGAACCAGAGCGCGAGCATGTTGAACACGAGGTGCCAGGGATTGTGCGCGTCGTGCACGAACCCGTAGCTGACGAGCTCCCAGGCCTTCAGCAGGTGCTGCGGCAGATCCCCCTCGAGCGCCAGGAAGTCGTTGACGCGCACCTCGTTGCCGCCCAGCAGGTTCGCCACCCAGATGGCGACGTTCGCCACGACGATCGTGAGCACGCCGGTCCACTCCTGCAGGAAGGAGGCGGACGGCTCGGGCCGGTAGTAGCCGCGGTCGGAGAATCCCATCGGGGGCATCCTAGGATCGTGCCGGGCTCGACGGCAACCGGCCGCGAGCGACGTCCGCTGTGGCGGCC
Organism: Planctomycetia bacterium; assembly: GCA_010027105.1. Taxonomy (GTDB): domain Bacteria; phylum Planctomycetota; class Planctomycetia; order Pirellulales; family UBA1268; genus RGVT01. The sequence goes on along the minus strand of RGVT01000020.1, from coordinate 7,527 downwards.
CGGGGGGATGTGCTAGGCTCCCCGGCCCGCCCCGTTCCGCGGGCGGCACGAGAGGAGGCGTTCGCACATGGCGACCAACGGGGCGCTCGGCAGAAAGCTGCGGATGGGGATCGTGGGGGGCGGCCAGGGCTCGTTCATCGGCCGCGTGCACGTCACGGCGGCCGTGCTCGACAACCGGGCCGAACTCGTGGCGGGGGCGTTTTCCAGCGACGCGGCCCGCTCCCGGGCGAGCGCCGCCGATTACGCCGTCGACCCCGCCCGCGCCTACGGCTCCTACGAGGAACTGTTCGCGAAAGAGAAGGCCCTGCCGGCCGAGAAGCGGATCGACTTCGTGTCGGTGACGACGCCCAACCACATGCACTTTCCGGTGGCCAAGGCGGCCGTCGAGGCGGGCTTCCACGTGATCTGCGACAAGCCGCTCACGCTCACGCTCGCCGAGGCCGAGGCGCTGGCCGAGGTGGTGGGGCGGTCGGGCGTCGTGTTCGCCGTGTCACACAACTACGCCGGCTATCCGCTCGTGCGGCAGGCCCGCGAGATGATCCGTTCCGGCGAGCTGGGCGAGATCCAGGCGATCCGCGCCGAATACATCCAGGGCTGGCTGCGGACGAGGCTCGAGGCGGAGGGTCAGAAGCAGGCCGCCTGGCGGACCGATCCCGCCAAGAGCGGCGCCGCCGGCTGCTTCGGCGACATCGCCACGCACGCCTACAACCTCGGCCGCTCGATCACGGGCCTCCTGCCCGAGACGATCAGCGCCCACCTCGAGATCTTCGAGCCCCACCGGGCGCTCGACGACTACGGCCACGCCGTGATCCGCTACGAGAACGGCGCCCTCGGCACCGTGACCGCCTCGCAGATCAGCCACGGCCGCGAGAACGACCTGCGGATCCAGGTCGACGGCACGCTCGCCAGCCTGGAGTGGCACCAGGAAAACCCCAACCAGCTCTTCGTGCGGAAGAATGGCGAGCCCCACCGGATCTTCACCCGCGATCCGAACGCCCCCTTCATGAACGCCTCGGGCAGGGCCGCCTGCCGGCTGCCGTCGGGGCATCCCGAGGCCTTCTTCGAGGCCTTCGCCAACGTCTACCGCAGCGCCTACGACGCCATGGAGCTGGCCCTCACCGGCCGGCCGTTCGAGCGCACCGACACCGTCTACCCAAACATCCACGACGGCGTGGAGGGGATGTATTTCATCGAGCAGGCGGTGGCGTCGAGCCGGGCGGGCGGCGCCTGGCTGCCGCTCAAGCACCCGCTGGCGAGGCGCTGACATCGTCGGCAGGGCCCGGCTCGGGGGGGGCAAAAGTCGCCACTTCGCGGTCTTGGCAGAGTGTCGCGTGGGCCGCAGCGGCCCCAGGCTCCTCGAGCGTTCGCCGACCCCCTCGGCTCACCCCGTCCATCAATGGCGAAGGAGCGTACGATCATGGCGAAGAACGACACGGCGTATTTCGTGTTCGACATCGAGAGCGTGGCCGACGGCGCGCTCGTGGCGCGGATCAGGTATCCGGGCGAAGACCTCGCGCCCTCGCAGGCGATCGCGAAATACCGCGGGCAGTTGCTCGAGGAGACCGGCAAGGACTTCATCCCCTACACGTTCCAGCTCCCCGTGTCGCTCGTGATCGCGAAGGTCGCGCACGATTACCGGCTCCTCGACCTCGTGGCCCTCGACGAGGAGCAGGCCCGGCCGCACGAGATCGCGAGGCTCTTCTGGGAGGGCTGGCAGAAGTACCGCCGGCCGCGGCTCGTGAGCTTCAACGGCCGCGGCTTCGACCTCCCGCTGCTCGAGCTGTGTGCCTACCGCTACGGGATCGCGATCCCCGACTGGTTCGCCGAGGACCGCAAGAGTTTCGACCAGCCCCGCAACCGCTACGCCACGTTCGCCCACTTCGACCTCCACGAGTGGCTCACCAACAACGGCGCCTCGCGGTTCACCGGCGGCCTGTCGCTGGCCGCCAGCCTGATCGGCAAGCCCGGCAAGCTGGACGTCGCCGGGCACATGGTGCAGGACCTGTGGGACGCCGGGAAGCGGGCCGAGATCCACGACTACTGCCGCGGCGACGTCCTCGACACCTACTTCGTGTTCCTCCGTTCGCGGGTCGTCGCCGGCGACCTCTCCCTCAAGGAGGAGCACGCGCTCATCGACGAGGCCCGCGACTGGATCGCCGAGCGGGCCGAGGCGGCGCCGGGCCTGGCCCGCTACCTCGCCGCCTGGGGCGACTGGCAGAGCCCGTGGGCCTGAGCCCGGGCCGCTACCGCGGCAGGCTCGCGGGAATGGCGGCGGCGGTGCGCTGGTCGGGGCGGGCCCGGAGCCGCAGCTGGTCGATCGTGGCCACGAGCTCGCGCAGTTCGACGTCGTCGACGTGCCCCGAGAGCACGGCGTGCAGGTCGCCCTGGGTGTCGATGAGCACGACGTTCGGCGCGCCGGGCACGATGCCATAGGCGTGCTCGAGCCGCCCCTCGAAGTCGAGCCACACCGGCATGAACGGCGACTCCTTGCGGAGCTGGGCGCGGGCCACAGGCTGCAGCGCCCGCGGGATCTCCGGCAGGCTGGCGACCGCGATCACGCGCACGTCGGGGGCCCGGGCCCCGGCGGGCCAGCCGGGCGGGGGCACGACGGGCTGGCGTCCCCAGTCGGCGGCCGACGCGGTCGCGGCCGTGGGGTGGAAGTGGAGGTGGAGCCGGCGGCCGAGGTCCTGCGACACCTCGCCTCCCTTGCGCTCCGCGTACACGAGCACGACCACGTCGCCGCGCATCGCCCCGGTCTCGTGGCGGTTCTTGAACTGGTCCTCGAGGGCGATGTTCACGGCCCGCCGCGGCGGCTCCGCGGCGGCCGTGGAGGCGGCCGCGAACAGGCAGGCGACGGCGGCGGCGGGAATGCGCATGGGGCGTTCGCGGAGAGCGGGGCGGAGGGGGAGTACCGCGCCCCGCGCGGCGGGCACAAGCCCTGTTTCAGGCCGGTTCCCGGGCCGGCCGGAGCAGCGCGAGGAGGGCCGGCAGGAACACGAGCGACGTCACCGTGCAGGTCGTGACCCCCAGGGTGAGCAGGCGGCCGAGGCTCTCGAGCCCCTTGTGGCTGGCCACCATGAGCGCGCCGAAGCCGAGGATCGTCGTCAACGCGTCGACGAGCACCGAATTCGCCGTCGAGGCGCTGATCGCGTAGGGGCCGGGCCGCTCCAGGAAGTCGTGCACGATGTGCACGCCGTAGTCGACGGCGATGCCGAGGATCAGGGGGATGCCGATCACGTTGGCCGGGTTGAGGTCGATCCCCAGGAGCCCCATCAAGCCGAGGGTCTGGGCCATGCCGAGGCCGAGCGGCAGCGCGGCGAGCACGGAGTGCGCCACGCTGCGGAAGTCGAGCCACAGCACGGCCAGGATCACCACCAGCGCGTAGGCCGCCGCCTGCTCGTAGCTGCGCTTCATCTCGAGCGAGGCCTCGTAGGCCTGCAGGGGGTTGCCCGTGGCCCGCGGATCGACGCTGCGCACGTCCTTCACGAACGTCTCGAGGGCGGTGAAGTTCCAGATGTCGCCGCGGCCGTAGATCTTGAGCAGGTGCTTGCCACTCTGCCCCACGAACCGCTCCACGAGGCTCGGCGGCAGGTCGGCGAGCGACGGCGGCTCGGGGTCGGCGACGGCGGCGAGCGCGTGCAGCCGGCTGAGGAGTTCCCCCGCCGAGCGCTGCTGGAAGGCGGCGAGCGCCCGGGCGCAGTCCTCCGGCCCCAGGCGGCGCAGGGCGTCGCGGGCCCGCTCCAGGTGCCACGCGGTGCGCAGCGCCCCCGGCCGCTTCGAGGCCTCGGTCTGCGCCCAGGCGAGCGTCTCGCCGAGGGCGTCGAGCCGGTCGGGCGGGATCTCCGGCGGCCGCTCCGGGAGCGCGGCGAGGCGCGTCCGGATCCGCTCGATGATCGGCCGCTTCAGCTGCTCGTCGGCCGGGAGCAGCGAGGCGATCTCGTCGACCCGCTCCACGCTCGCCAGCGCCGTGAGCTTCTCCTTCCGGTCGAGGAGTTCGGCCCGCGAGTCGGCGATCGAGAGGGCGTACCACACGCTCTGGTCGCACTCGGCGAGCAGCTTCTTCTCGATCTCCACGCTCTCGAGGCCGTCGGGCTGCATGTTGAGCAGGTTGTGGTCGTAGCCGAGGTCGTGGAGGCCGGAGGCCACGGCCAGCGTGCCGGCCATGGCCGCCAGGGCGACGAACCGCGGGTGCCGGAAGACCGGCGCGAGCCAGGCGTGGACGGGCACCGGCACCGGGATCCGCCGGCCGAGCGGCCCGCGGTCGACCACGGCCACCACGGCGGGCAACACGAGCAGTTCGGCGGCGCAGCACAGCAGGATGCCGCCGCCGGCGATCAGGCCGAGTTCCGCCACGCCCACGAAGCTCGTCAGCGCCGCGGCGAAGAACGCCACCGCGGTGGTGATCGCGCCGGTGAGGATGCCCGGCCCGACCGAGGCGCTCGTCTCCACGAGCGCGTCCTCCACGTCGAGGCCGCGGCGGCGCATCTCCAGGTAGCGGCCGACGTAGTAGGTGCCGTAGTCGATGCCCACGCCGATCATCGTCACGGTGAAGGTCACGCTGAGGATGTTGAGATGGCCGACGCTGGCCGTGGCCCACGCGAATGCCCAGGCCATCCCGATCACGAGCACGCCGTTGGCCATCAGCGCGTGCCGCACGCCCCCGAACCCGGCGATGATCACGAGCACCACCGCCGCCAGCGACAGTCCGCTCGCCCAGACCATCGACTGCTGGCTCGACCGCATCTCGTCGTCCTCCATCACGGGCAGGCCCGTGAGGCCGATCGTGACGCCGGGATGCCGCCCCGCCACCTCGCCGATCACGCGGCGCAGTTCGTCGGTGGCTGCCGACGCGCCGGCGAACCCGCCGGCCGACTTGGCCAGGCGCAGGAGCACGAATCCCAGCCGGCCGTCCTTGGCGAGAAGGTGCTGGCTCGAGAGGTCGCGGAGCGTGGCGAGCGACTCGGGCATCCGCGGCCACGGGGAGACGTGTTCGCTCCCGCCCGCATCGGACCGCGCGGCCGCGTCGAGCCCCGCGACGAGGCTCTCGCAGTAGCGCTCCAGGCCCCCCCACCATCGTCGCCACCTGCAGCTGCGCCCAGCCCCCCTCGAGGATCGGGCGGGCCCGGTCGATGAAGCGGTCGATGTCGGCCAGGTCGGACGGCGCGAGGTAGTGCAGCCCCTTGGCGCGGATCGGCGACAGGTCGACCTCGTGGAGCACCGAGCGGAACAGGCCCCCTTGGCGGGCCACGGCCGCCGACACCTCGGCCAGCGCGTCGACGACGGCGGCCCGCGACGGCCCCTCGACCACGACGACGGCGTCGTCGTCCTCGCCGAACTCGGCGATGTAGTCGATCCAGAGCTTGTTGTAGTCGCTCTTGGGGTCGAGGAGGTCGGTACGGCTCACCTTGTAGCCGAGCGACCGCACCGAGTAGGCGCCGCAGGCCGCCGCCGAGAGGAGCGCGGCCACGATCACGGCCGGCGCCGCCCGCAGGCAGACGTGCGTCCAGGCCACGAGCCCGCGGCCGAGGAGGCCCGGGGCCACGCGCGGCTCCGGTTCGTCCACGGCGCCGCGGCCCTCGGGCGCGTCTGGATCTGCCTCGTGCCGCATCGACGGCTCCTCGTGGCGGGTGCTGACCGCGCGATCGTAGGGAAACCGCGCAGCCGGGCCAACGTCCCTTGCGGGCCGCGGGGCAAGCGGGGCTGGCTGGGCAAGTCGACGCCCTTTTTTCATGGGTCGAAATCACTGTTCCCGGGGGCGGCGGGCGGCCGAAAAGTCTCCTGGATCGTCAGCCCCTGCCGGGCCGGCGGTGGCGGAGGGGGAAGCGATGCTCGCCTGCCGGGTATTCCGGGCCGGATGCGGATTGGTGCTCGTCGCGGCGACCGCCGGCGTCGTGCCCGCCGCGGACGCCGTCACCTCGTGGAGCGACGGCGGCTCGTCGAGCCGCGAGGCGCGGCGGCAGGCCGTCGAAGCGCTGCCGCTCGACCGCATGCCCCGCTCGGCGCGGCGCGCCGCCGAGCAGGTGCTCCGCTCGACCACGCTCTACCGGCGGCTGCCGGTGCAGACGCTCGCCTGCGACGCCGCGCTCCTGGAGTTCTCGCTCGCGCACCCCGAGGCGATCGTCGACCTCTGGAGGGTGCTGGGCATCAGCCGCTTCGCGCTCGATCCGGCGGGCCCCGCGCAGTGGCGGCTGGCCGACGGCTACGGCACCGTCGGCGTCCTGCGGCTGTTGCACCACGAGCGGCAGGGGGCGGGCGGGATGCTCGTCCTGCACGGCCGTGGCGGCTACTCGGGCGCCGTCACGCCCCGGCCGCTCACCGGCGGCTGCCTGCTGCTCGTGCGGCACCACCCCGAACCACCGGCGGCCGACGGCACGCCGCGGCACGCCGTGCAGGTCGACGCCTTCCTCGACGTCGACGGCACCGGCCTCGAGATCGTCACGCGCACGCTCCATCCGCTGATCGTGCGGTCGGCCGCCTCCAATCTCGAGGAGGTGTGCGTCTTCATGGAGACGCTCTCCGCGGCCGCGGCGCGGAACCCCGCGGGCGTCGAACGGCTCGCCGCCCGCCTCGCCCGCACCGATCCCGCGGACCGGGCGACGCTCGCGGCCATCGCCCGGGAGGCAGGCCGCGGCACTGCGCGGGAGGACGACGCGGACCGCTGGCAGGCGAACCTCGCCGCCCGCTGGCTGCCGGCCGAGGACCTCGACACGCTGCGGCGCTGACCGCGCACGGCGGCGCCGCGACCGGTCAGCGGGTGAGTTCCCCGTCCGTGCGCGGCGCGGTGGCCAGCCGCGGCCGGGCCTCCGCGGCCACCACGTACGGCCGCTGGTATTCGGGCATGTAGCCCTGCGCCCCGCGCACCGACACCTGCTGGCCGACGAGCGGTGCGAGGTTCACCCCGGCCTGCGGCGCCACGAAGGCCAGCACGGTGTTCTGCTCGTCGACGATCGCCCAGCGGGGGGCGTCGGGGCGCCGCGACACGACCGTGGCGAGTCGGCCGGTGGTCTCGAGCGTCGAGGGGGGGGTCCAGGTCGGGCGGCCGTCGGCCGGCACGCCGCCGGGATAGACGCCCGGCCGCACGGGCCGGGTGCCGATCGCGGCGAGGCTCGACCACATGCTCCCCAGCCGCAGCGGCGAGGGGTCGGCCGGCTCCGTCGCGGCCAGCGCCCTGTACTTGGCCTGGATCGCCTCGAACCGCGTCAGGCGGGCGTCGATCGCCTCGGCCCGCAGCCGGTCGGCCTGCGACGTCGACGCGGCCGCGGCGCGCCGCAGCCGCTCGCGGATCTGCGCGAGGTTCACCTGGTCGGGCGTGCCGGCGACGGCCAGCGACAGCGCCAGATCGATGTCGGCCAGCTCGTCCGACGCGGCCGTTCCCCCGCCGCTGGCGACGGCGACGGACGCCGGCCGCGTGGTCGCCTCCAGCACGCCGCTCCCCAGCGGCAGCCAGCCGCCGAAGAGCCGCTTCGCGAGCGGCACCGGCTCGAGCGCGGGCGCGGGCGCCGGCGCGGGCTCGGCCGCGGCGTCCCG
>RGVT01000190.1 GCA_010027105.1 Planctomycetia bacterium | reverse complement strand
GGCCGCGACGAGGTGTTCGTGGGGCGGATCCGCGAAGACATTTCCTGCCCGAATGGCATCGCGCTGTGGTGCGTGTCGGACAATCTCCGCAAGGGCGCCGCCACCAACGCCGTGCAGATCGCCGAGCATCTGGCGAAGCACTGGCCGGGCCGCACGGGTAGCGGCAAGCCCGGCGCCGGCCGGCCCGTGAAGGCATGACGCGCACGATCTGCCTCCGGCTGGCCTACGAGGGCACGCGCTACTCGGGGTGGCAGATGCAGCCGGGGCGCACGACGGTGCAGGGGACGCTCGCCGCGGCGATCACCGCGATCAGCGGCGAGGAGATCGTGCCCCGGGGGTCGAGCCGCACGGACGCGGGCGTGCACGCGCTCGATCAGGTGGCGGCCTTCACTACCGAGAAGGATCTCGCCGCGGGCGTCTGGGTGCGGGCCCTGAACGCCAAACTGCCCCCCGACATCACCGTCGTCGACGGCCGAGAGGCGTCGGCCGGTTTCGATCCGACACGGGCCGCCGTGAAAAAACGCTACCGCTACCGGATCCACGACGCGCCGTGGCGGCCGGTGCTCGACCGGCGCCTCGTGTGGCGTTGGAAGACCCGGCTCGACTGCGCGGCGATGCAGGCCGCGGCCCGGGCGCTCGTCGGCGAGCACGATTTCACCAGCTTCGAAACCACCCCCTCCACACGCCTCTCGAAAGTGCGCACAATCCACGCGCTCGAGGTCTTCCGGCCGCCGCTCTCCGACGACGCGCCGGGCGCGGAGGTGTGGGTCGAGGTCGAGGGCGACGGTTTTTTGTACAACATGGTGCGGATCATCGCGGGCTCGCTCGTGATGGTCGGGTGCGGGCGGCGGACGGTCGATTGGACGGCGGGCGCGCTCGCCGCCAGGAGCCGGCCGGCTGCAGGCCCGACTGCGCCTCCGGAAGGCCTCGTACTCCTGGCGACCACGCTCGGCTCCGACTCCCCATGGCAAAACTCCCCGACCGCCTCGGAACGCTGAAGCTCGAAGCCCAGCTCGGCGTGGGCCGGCACTGCCAGATCTGGGAGGCCCTCGACACGGGCTCGCAGGCGCGGGTGGCCGTGAAGCTGATCGTGCCGGAGAAGGCCCGCGATGCCGGGCAGCGACGGCTGCTCGAGCACGAGCTCACGGTGGCGAAGTCGCTGTCGCACCCGACGGTCATCCGCATCGACCGGCTTTCCGACGAGGGCGGCCTGCCGCACCTCGTGATGGAGCTCTTTCCCCACGCGAACCTGAAGAGGCAGATCGCGGCCGGCGTCGAGGCCCTCGCGCCGCGCTTGCAGCGGATCGTCACGGAGACGGCGCTGGCCCTCGACCACCTCCATGGCCGCGGCTGGGTGCACCGCGACGTGAAGCCCGACAACGTCCTCGCGGCGCCGGACGGGCAGGTGAAGCTCATCGACCTCGCGATCGCCAAACGGAAGCCGGGGCTCCTGGGCCGGCTTCTCGGCGACAAGGGGCCGGTGCAGGGGTCGCCGAGCTACATGAGCCCGGAGCAGATCCGCGGTGAGCCACTCGACGCCCGGGCCGACATCTACTCGCTCGGCTGCGTGCTCTTCGAGCTGCTCGCCGGCAAGCCGCCCTTCGCGTCGCCCAATGCCAACGACCTCCTCAACAAGCAGGTCTCGGCGACGCCGCCGGCGATCGAGTCGCTCAACCCCAACGCCACGACGAGCGTCGCAAAACTCATCCGGCAGATGCTGGCCAAGAAGCCCGGCGACAGGCCCGCGAGCATGCAGGACGTGCTCACGCAGCTGCGCTCGATCCGGTTTCTGGAACGGGCCGTGGGGTGAGCGAGCAAAAAAGGTGACAGCCACCATTTGTCTGAAGACCCCGGCCGTCGGCCGGGGCCGTGTCGCCTCCGGCGACCGGCAAATGGTGGCTGTCACCTTTTTTGCCGAATTGACGCACGGGCTTCCCCGTGTGGAAAATCAGAGCGTCAACGATTCGTTTCCCGATTCAGGTGCCCCTCATGTCCCGCGGCCTCCATCGGCTCCCCCTCGAAAAACCGATCTACGAACTCGAGGATCGGATCGCCGCGCTCGAGGCGGCGCCGCTCGGGGCGCAGCAGCAGGACGAACTCCGCCGGCTCAAGCGGGAGGTCGTGGAACTGACCAAACGGGTTTTCGGCGGCCTCGATCCCTGGCAGACCGTGGAGGTGGCCCGGCACCCCGACCGGCCGAAGACGAGCGACTATCTGGGGCTCGTGTTCGACGAGTTCGTGGAGCTCCATGGCGACCGGGCCTACGGCGACGACCCGGCGATGCTCACCGGGTTCGCCAAGCTCGACCGCCACAAGGTGCTCGTGATCGGCCACCAGAAGGGCAAGACGCTCGCGGAGCGGCAGGCCTGCCACTTCGGCTGCGCCCATCCGGAGGGCTACCGCAAGGCGATGGGCAAGATGCGGCTGGCGGCGAAGTATGGCCTGCCGGTGATCTGCCTGATCGACACGCCGGGCGCCTATCCGGGCGTGGGCGCCGAGGAACGCGGCCAGGCGCAGGTGATCGCCGAGAGCATGTTTCTCATGGCCCAGTTGCCGGTGCCGGTGGTCTGTGTCGTGATCGGGGAAGGGGGGTCGGGCGGGGCCCTCGGGATCGGCGTGGGCGATCGGGTGGCGATGCTCGAGCACGCCTACTACAGCGTGATCAGCCCCGAGGGCTGCGCCGGCATCCTCTGGAAGAGCGCCGAGCACAAGGCGAAGGCCGCGCAGGCCTTGCGGATGCGGTCGGGCGACCTGAAGGAGTTCGGGATCGTCGACGCCGTGATCGAGGAGCCGCCGGGCGGGGCGCACCGCGACCCGCGGCAGATGGCGACGAAGCTGAAGACGTTTCTCCTGCGGACGCTCCGCGAACTCGTGGCCCAGCCGGCCGACGCGCTCGTCGCGGCCCGCTACGACAAATTCCGCCGCATGGGCGTGTTCCTGGAGGCGGAAACGGCCGGCTGACTCACCGCAGGTCGGCATCGTCCGCGGTGTCAATCATCGCCCGCTCGGCCTGCCCGCGGCCGAAGCACCAGAAGAGCGCCGGGTGGACGAAGAAGTCGAGCAGCGTGGAGCTGATCAGGCCGCCGAGGATCACGGTCGCGACCGGGTAGAGGATCTCCTTGTCACCAGCGGCACGAGCGCGATCCCCGCCGTCAGCGCCGTCATCAGCATCGGTGCCACCCGCTCCTTTCCGGCCCGTTCGATCATCGCGGGCGTGAAGCTCTCCCCTTCGTGCTGTACGAGGTGGAGATAGTGGGCGATGAGCAGGATGCCGTTGCGGGAAGCGATCCCCGAGAGCGAGATGAACCCCACCATGCTCGCCACCGTGAGCGACTGCCGCGTGAGCACGAGAGCCGCCACCGATCCGATCGCCGCCATCGGCAGCGCCGCGAGCACCTGGAGCGCGAGGTTCGTCGAGCGAAAGAGCGTGGAGAGCGCGAGGAACATCCCGGCGAGTGAGACCAGGCTCAGGAGCCCGATCATCCGCGTGGCCTGCTGCTGGCTCTCGAACTGGCCGCCGTACTCGACGAAATACCCCGTCGGCAACTCGGCCAGGAGGGGCGCGAGCCGTGCCTGGATGTCGGTCACGACGCCGCCGAGATCGCGGCCCGCGGTGTTGCACTGGATCACGATCCGGCGCCGTACGTTCTCCCGATTGATCGTGTTGGGCCCGCTCCCGCGCGTGATTTCGGCGACGGTCTCGAGCGGCACGCGGCCGCCGGCCGGCAGATTGATCGGCAGCCGCCGCAGGGTGTCGATGTCGACGCGGTACGGCTCGTCGAGCCGGACGACGAGGTCGAACTTCCGCTCGCCTTCGACGATCTCCGACACGGTGCGGCCGTTCAGCGCGGTCTCCACGAACTCGTTCACGGCGTCGGCCGCGAGCCCGTAGTGCATGAGCTTGTCGCGGCGCAGGCGGATCTGGAGCTGCGGGATCTCGGCCTGCTGCTCGACCATCAGGTCCTTCACGCCGCGCACGTCGGCCATCGCCGCCTGCATCCGCTCGGCCGTGCGCCGGAGGAGGCCGAGGTCGTCGCCGTAGAGCTTGATGCCGTGGCTGATGAGGTGGGCGAGCGGCTGCTCGACGGCCACGACGACCCCCGGAACCTCCGCGAGCGTCTCGCGCAGCTCGGCGAGCACGTCCTCGCGGGCTCGGCCCGCCGCCGGTGCGAAACTGACGATGATCTCCGACGTGTTGACTCCCTCGGCATGCTCGTCGAGCTCCGCCCGCCCCGTCCGCCGGCTGATCGTGGCGACGCCGCGAACCGTGCCGATCCGCTCGTCGACCATGGCGGCGATCGCGTTCGACGTGTCCAGCGACGTGCCCGGCGGGAGGACCACGTTCACCTGCACGCACCCTTCATTGAACGGGGGCAGAAAGTCGCGGCCGAGCCCCATGACGACGGCGATGCTCGCGCCGACCGCGACGGCCACCGCCGTGAGGATCGGCGCGGGGTGACGAATGGAGAGCCGGATCGCCCAGCCGGCGAGCGTCTTGAGGACGCGCAACAGCAGCCCATCCTGGTCGTGCGCCATGAACCTGGCCCGGGGCAGGAGCCAGAACGCGAGCACGGGCGTCACCGTCAGCGAGACGACGAGCGACGCCAGGATCGACACGATGTAGGCGGTTCCCAGCGGCGTGAACAGCCGGCCTTCCATGCCGCCGAGGGCGAACAGCGGCACGAACACGAGCACCACGAGGATCGTGCTGAACACGATCGAGTTGCGCACTTCGCTCGACGCTTCGTAGACCACCCGCAGCGCCGGCTTCGGCTGCGGCGCACGGGCATTCTCACGGAGCCGGCGGAAGATGTTTTCGACGTCCACGATCGCATCGTCCACGAGCTCGCCGATCGCGACGGCCAGGCCGCCGAGCGTCATCGTGTTGATCGACATTCCGAGCCACTGGAAGACGAGGCCCGTGATCGCGATCGACAGCGGGATCGCCGTGAGCGTGATGAAGGTGGTGCGGACGTTGAGCAGGAACAGGAACAGGATCACGACCACGAGGATGCCGCCGTCGCGCAGGGCCTCGACGACGTTGCGGATGGAGAGGTCGATGAAGGTCTTCTGCTGGTAGAGCGCGGGGTCGAGACGGACGTCGGCGGGGAGCGACGACCGCAGTCCGGCGAGGGCCGCCGTCACGTCGTCGGTGAGCCTGCGGGTGTCGGCTCCGGGCTGCTTGGAGATCACGAGGATCACGGCGGGCAGGCCGTTGACGGCGGAATCGCCGCGCTTCACCTGCGGCGCTTCGGCCACGCGGGCCACCTGGGAGAGCACCACGGGGCGGTCGCCGGAGGATTTTACGACGACCGATTCGAGGTCACCCACGCCCTGGATGCGGCCGAGCGCCCGCACGAGCAGCTCGTTGCCGCCCTGGTTCAGATAGCCGCCGGTGGCGTTGGAGTTGCTGG
>RGVT01000189.1 GCA_010027105.1 Planctomycetia bacterium | reverse complement strand
CAAACCATCCTTCGAGTTGATGGATGGTGTGTTTCGTAAGCTCCTCCAGACGCATGCGTGCGTGCACATTCACCCCAACAACGTCGCCCCTTCTTTCACCCATGATGGAATCACGATTCCGTCGGTCATGGAGTTCACTTTTGCGCGGCGTAACGACACCTCCCTCGTGATGCTTCCCGGCACATACCCCCATCCTTTGGATCGGCCAAACAACCCCGTGCATCCCGAAACGGTTCTGCCGAGGTGCTGGCGACGTTGCGCGGCGACAGAGGCATGAACCATGGTCGGATGACGATTCTTCATGTCGTCGCGGGGCTGCCGCCCGCGGGCGGCGGGCTTTCTGAGCTCGTGCCCCGGGTTGCACTCGAAGCCACGCGGCTCGGGCACGATGTGACGATCGCCACCGTGACCACGGCTTCCGAGCCGCTCGCTCCGGCGGCGGATGAGGCTACAGCCGGGGGCGTGAAGATCGTGCGGTTTGCCCCATCGGCCCCGCGGGTGATTTTCTTTTCGTGGGCCATGCGCCGCGGGCTCGAAGGGCTCGTGGCGGCTGCCGATCTGGTGCACGTCCATTCGAACTGGACGTTTCCCGTGTGGTGGGCCGCCCGGTGTGCCCGGCGGGCTGGCAAGCCGCTGGTCATGTCGCCACATGGATGCCTCGACCCCGTTCGGCTGGCCCACTCGGCGTGGAAGAAACGCCTCGCGGGCGTGTTTGATCGTCGCGCCCTGAGGCAGGCCGCGGCGATCCACGCGACGAGCGACGCGGAGCGGAATTGGATCGAGCGCTACGTGGGCGGGCGGCCGCGGATCGCGGTGATCCCGAACGGCGTCGAGCTTCTGCCGCTCGACAGGCCGGCCAAGCCTACCGACCGCATGCGGCAGGTTTTGTGTCTCGGGCGGCTGCATCCGCTGAAGGGGCTCGATCTCCTGCTCGACGCCTGGCGCCTCGCGGCTGGCGAGATGGCAGGCTTGGACCGCTGGCAGCTTGTGATCGCGGGGCCGGACGAGCAGGGCACGCGGGCCGCACTCGAACGGCACGCCCGCAGCCTCGGCCTTGCAAACGTCGTGTTCTCCGGGCCGCTTTACGCAGCCGACAAGACGCGGGCATTTGCGGCGGCCGATCTCTTCGTGCTCCCGTCGCGAAGCGAAAACTTCGGGATCGCGGCGGCCGAGGCGCTCGCGGCGGGCCTGCCCCTGATCGCCACCAAGGCCGCGCCCTGGAGCGAGATCCACGGCTCGTGCGGCTGGTGGGTGGACGTGGGGGCCGAGCCGATCGCCCGCGCGCTGACTGCCGCGATGCGGCTCGACGATGCGGAGCGGGCCGCCATGGGAGCCCGCGGGCGGGCGCTTGTGGAGGCGAAGTATCAGTGGGCGAGCGTAGGCCGGGCGATGACGGCGCTCTACGAGCGCCTCGTCGCCGGCCGCAGATAGAACAATCTGCGGCTACAGTAGCGCGATGCCACGCACCCACCCTGTAGGTGCAGATTGTCAATCTGCACCCGGCCGCATCGGATGGTCGCGTGCCGCAGACTGCCAGGCTGTGGCTCCAGAGGCGAGGTGATGCTTGGCGGTGCAGCGGCTTGCGAAGGGCAGGGACAAATACTATACTTTTGTTCATGCCTTATGGCGAGTGTTCGCGATTCGTGGGAACAAAAAGACCATGCAATTTCGATTGACTCACCATGCGATTCTGGCGATCGCCCGTCGCGGGATCAGCGAGGATGAGGTGCGGGCGGTCATGACAGCCCCCGACCAGTTCTGACTGTCCGGCAGGGCAGGTGTGTGTATCAGTCCCGTATGGAATCGGGGGTGCTGATTCGAGTGTTTGTTGATGTCGATCGTGACCCGGCTGAGATTGTCACTGCGTATCGAACCAGCAAGATCGCACAATACTGGAGAACCCGTCCATGAAAGTGATCTACGATCAAGAAACTGATTCGCTCACCGTGATCTTCTCGGAAGGCAATGTCGCCGAAAGCGACGAAGGCACGCCGGGGGTCATCCTCGACTACGCTGACGACGGCCGTCTTCTCGCCATCGAGATTCTCGACGCCTCCACGCGGATGGCAATCCCGAACAATGTGGCGTTTGAAGCCTCGACTGCTGAAACCTGGTAATTTGAGCGGGAATGCACTCGGCCTCGAGCGAGAACGACCACGACGATCAAGACGCTTCGCCGGCCCTCGCCATCGAAGGCCGCATCGAATGGGGTGATGACATCTTTGCGTTGCGGTGCCCCGTGGCGTGACATACGCGCGCCCGGTAGGTACGAATCACTTATCTGCACCCCGCCTGGGTTCACGCTACAGAACCCGGATCGGCTTGAAGGAGCGATGCTGGAACTTGCCCAGACCGCTGAATCGAGTGAAGATGGACAAAACGAGTGCGGTGTCTTCCGGAGAACGGAAGGCATTTTGATTGGACCTACTGCTGAATTACCCGTTGTGCTTGTCTGGCTGCAGAGGTTTACCGACGGATCATTCCATTTCGTGACTCTCAAGCCGAAAAAGCACGAGTGAAAAATGGGTGTTTCACAATTCCAGCGGGTTGCGCTCGCGTGCGATGTTGCGGAACATCAGTTATGTGCGGGTGATGTTGCCTATGTTGTGGATTTCGTGCCACACCCATCCGGGGGCGAAATGGGCTGCGTGTTGGAGGTGTACAACGCGCTCGGCGAGTCGATTGCCGTCGTGACCGTTCCTCGCTCGGCGGTTGAGCCACTGGCCGCAGACGAGGTGTTTGCCGTGAGACGGCTTGCCGAGACGCGGGAATAGCAGGGGCGAGCGCTGGAAACTTCGGGGTCTCGGCAGCCGAGGCGACCGTCCGCGCGCTCACTGCTGCGATGCAGCTCGGCGACGCGGAGCGGGCTGCCATGGGAGCTCGCGGGCGGGCACTCGGGGAGGGTAAGTATCGGTGGGCGAGCGTGGGCCGGCCTATGACGACGCTCTACGAGATCCTTGTTGCGGGCCGCAGATAGAACAATCTGCGTTTACAGACTGGCGATAGGCCGCCCCGCTCTGCTGTAGGTGCAAATCGGTAAGCTGCACCCCGTCGCATCGGATGGCCGCGTGCCGCAGACTACCAGTCTGCGGCTACAGGGGGCAGGGGCGGTGGGCGTAAGGGACGCCCGCGGCGGGTTCGGGCCGCTCTGGCCGCTCCAGCCTTTCACGAACGATCGCCCCAGGACGACGAGCGCCAGCGGCCGCGACCAGTGCATCGACCGCGGCTCGGCGAGGAACGTGCGCCACGTGCCCACCACCTCCGTCCCCTCGATGAACGCCTGCCCGGCCAACTGCTCGATGGCCGCCTCGCACGGCTCGCGCATCCGGCCGCGCATCCACTCGCCGATCGGCAGCGTGAAGCCCGTCTTCCGCCGGTTCGCGACCTGCTCGCTGATCACCGCGTCGCCCGCCTCCCGCAGGAGGAGTTTCGTGGGCCCGAGCCGCCGGCCCAGCTTCAGCCGGCCCGGCAGGGCCGAGACGTAGTTCACCAGCGCCAGGTCGAGGAACGGCACCCGCACCTCGAGCGAGTGCCGCATGCTGTTGGCGTCGGTGTCGCGGAGGAGCGTGTCGCCCATGTAGTGCGTGGCCTCGAGGCGGGCCACCGTGTTGAACGGGTCGCCGTCGAGGGCGGGGGTGGGCCGCGCGGGCCCCGCCTCCAGGTAGTCGGCGGCCAGCCCCACGCGGCCGGTCGCGAGCCCCATCGCCTCGATCCGGGAGTTCGACAGCGCCCGGCGCAGCGCGAGCGCGACACCGGCCACGCTCGTGTCGCCGGCGACGAGGTCGGCGAGTTTCTCGAGCGCCCCGGGCCGCCCGCCCGCCGCGCCCAGGGCCGACAGCGCCCCCAGCTTGAGGCCGCGCGGCACGAAGCGCAGGGCCCGCAGCAGCCGCGACCAGTCGATGGCCCGCCGGAACGTGCCGTAGCCGCCGAAGAGCTCGTCGGCGCCGAGACCCGAGAGCCCGACGACCGCACCCTCCGCGGCGAGCCGCCGGCTCACGACGTAGGTGTTGAAGCCGTCGATGCTCGGGCTGTCCATGCCCTGCAGCCAGTCGTGCCATTTCGCCTGGATGTTGGCCGCGTCGAGCGTCACCGACACGTGCTTCACGCCCAGGGCCGCGGCAGTCGCCGCGGCGGGAGCCACCTCGTCGATCCCGTGCACCGCCCCGAACCCGACCGTGAACGCCGTCACCTTCGGCGTGTATTCCCGCGCGAACGAGGCGATGACCGTGCTGTCGACGCCCGCCGAGAGAAACACGCCCACCGGCACGTCGGCCACGAGGTGGCGCAGCACCGCCTCGCGCAACAGGTCGTGGATCGTCTTCAGCGCCAGCGGCCGGTCGTGGGCCAGCGTCTGGCGCGGAAAGTCCCAAAACCGCCGCGGCGGTTCCGCCGGCCGGCCGCGGGCCGCACCGCCGTCGACCCACTGCACGTGTCCGGCGGGAAACGACCGCACGTGCGCGAAGACCGTGCGGGGCGACTGCACCGCGCCGTAGGCGAGCATGCCGGCGATGCCGGCCAGATCGAGGTCTCCGGGCACGAGGCCCGAGCCGAGCAGAGGCCGGATCTCGCTCGCGAACACGAGCCGGTCCAGCTGAGACGCCACGTAGAGCGGCTTGATGCCGAGCGGATCGCGGGCCAGCAGGATCCGCCGCGACGACGCCTGGTAGAACGCGAAGGCGAACATCCCCTCGAGCCGTCCCACGGCCGCCTCGCCCCACGTCGAGAGTGCCTGGAGCAGCACCTCGGTGTCGCTCGTGCCCCGGAACACGCAGCCGCCGAGCTGCAGCTCGGCCCGCAGCTGGCGGAAGTTGTAGATCTCGCCGTTGAAGACGAGGCAGTCGCCCGTGGCCGGGTTGAACATCGGCTGGTGGCCTGCAGCCGAGAGGTCGAGGATCGCCAGCCGCCGGAACCCGAAGCCCGCCACCGCGCCGTTCTCGCCGCTTTCCAGCGGCAGCAGCTCGAAGCCCTCGTCGTCGGGGCCGCGGTGCACCATCCCGCGCATCATCGCCCTGACGGCCGGCTCCACCGGCCGCGGGTCCGCACTGATCACTCCGCAAATCCCGCACATCGAGCAAACTTCCTGCCGCGTGGAGGCGCCCGGCGAACAGCCTGAGCACCACGATGCGAAGAGGCGACATCGGCCCCCGAGCAGTATCTATATCGATCTCACGGGCCCGTCAAAAATCCCGGCTTCCGCCAGGCTTACGATACCGCAAGCCCTCACGTCCCGGTGCGGGAAGCGGCGGGCGGGGCGTCGAGGTACGCACCGAGAACGACGAGCGCGAGCGGGCGCGACCAGTGGATCTCGCGGCGCCGGGCGGCGTAGCCCCGCCACAGCCCGTCGACGGCACCCCGGGGAAAGAGGGGGCAGTCGGCGAGCGTGGCGACGGCCGCCGCGCACCGCTCGCGGAGCGGGCCGAACATCCAGTCGCCGATCGGCAGTGTGAAGCCGCGCTTCGG
>RGVT01000188.1 GCA_010027105.1 Planctomycetia bacterium | reverse complement strand
GCGCTCCTCGCCGAGCACGGTCAGCGGGCAGAGCAGGACGAGCCCGCACATCCCCCGCAGGACGGCCTGCGTCAGCCGGCGGCGTGACGACGTGCTGGAACGGTCTGGACTTCCGGCCATGGGCTTTCTCCGCGGACACGGCTCCTTGGGGCGGGAGGAGTACCGGCCCCGAATCGGCCGGGTCAAGTCCACATTGCCCTGCCGGCGCGACGCACCCATCCCGGAGGCGGCGGGTCCAGGGCACCCGTTCCCCCGGGGTGCCTCGCTTTCCTCGTGTCGCGGGATCGCCTCAGGGCTCGTGGCGATGAGGCTCGTGGTGCCGGCGAACGCCGGCCCCGCGGTCGTCGACTCCGCCTTCGCGAACCTCCGGAGCCTGCTCGCTGATCTTGCCTGCGCCACGATCCCCGCCCTGCCGCCGTTTCAGGGCGGCGTCGCCGGCCTCGTATCGTATGAATGCGGCCTCGCCCGGCTCGGCCTTTCCGCTCCGCAGCCGCCCGCCGCGGGCGTGCCGCTGCTCGCGCTCCACGTCTACGACGTCGTCGTCGCCTTCGACCACGACGCCGGCCGCGGCTGGATCATCTCGCAGGGCGTGCCCGCGAAGGGCCCGGTGGCCCGCCGCGAGCGGGCGGCCGCCCGGCTCGACTCCCTCCTCGAGCGCCTCGCCGGCCCCGCACCGGAGCCAATCGGGGCTGCGGCCTCAGCCCCGCCGCCACCGCGGGCCGATCACCCGCTCGCGACCCACCCGCACGTCTTTTCGACGCACGTGCCCGAGTCGTATGCCGAGATGGTGCGGCGCGGGGTCGAGTTCGTGCGGGCCGGCGACGTGTTTCAGGTGAACCTCGCCCAGCGGTTCACCACGGCGGCACAGGTGGACCCGATCGAGCTGTATTCAAGAGCCCACACGCTCAACGCCGCCCCGTTCGCGGGATTCTTCGACGCGGGCTCCTGCTGGATCGCGAGCATGTCGCCCGAGCGGTTCCTGCAGGTGACCCGCGGCACGGTGCGGATGCATCCGATCAAGGGCACCCGCCGCATCACCGCCAGCCCCGAGGCCGATCTCTACGCCGGCGACGACCTGGGGGCGAGCGCGAAGGACCGGGCCGAGAACGTGATGATCGTCGACCTCGTGCGCAACGATCTCTCGCGGGTGTGCGTGCCGGAGAGCGTGCGTGTGGAGGCCCTCTGCCGGCTCGAGCGCTACCGCTACGTGCAGCACCTCGTGTCGATCGTGTCTGGGCGGCTGCGGCGCGGCCTCACCGCGCTCGACGCCCTCGACGCGGCTCTCCCCGGCGGCAGCGTGACGGGGGCGCCCAAGCACCGCGCCTGCGAGATCATCTCGGAACTCGAGGGCTTCGCCCGCGGTGCCTACTGCGGCTCGCTCGGCTACCTCGGCTTCGACGGCACGGCCGACTTCAATCTCCTGATCCGCACGTTCGTGGCCACCGACGGGCTTCTCACGTTCGCGGCCGGCGGAGGCATCACGGCGGCGAGCGATCCGGCGGCCGAGCACGCCGAATCGCTCCACAAGGCGGAGGGCATGCTCCGCGTGCTCGACTCGTTCGCGGCCTCACGCGCGTCGTGCTAGAAAAAGGTGACAGTCACCATTTGCGGCACATGGTGACGGTCACCTTTTTCCCCGATCATGATCCTCGTCGTCGACAACCGCGACAGTTTCGTCTTCAACCTCGCCCGCTACATCGAGCTGCTGGGGGTCACAACGGTCGTCCGCCCGAGCCACGCCCTCGACGTCGCCGGCATCGCTGGCCTCTCCCCGCGGGCGATCGTGATCTCGCCCGGCCCCTGCACGCCCGCGGAGGCGGGTTGCTCGATCGCGGCGGTGCAGGCCTTCCGGGGCCGGGTGCCGATCCTCGGCGTGTGCCTCGGTCACCAGGCGATCGCCGCGGCGCTCGGGGCGGCGGTCGTGCGCGCCCGCGAGCCCGTCCACGGCCGCACGAGCCGGGTGCACCACGACGGCGTCAATCTCTTCGCGGGCATCGACAGCCCGCTGACAGCCGCCCGCTACCACTCCCTCGTCGTCGATCCTGCCACGCTGCCCCCCGGCATCGCCGTCACCGCCCGCGACGACGACGGCACGGTGATGGCGCTCGAGCACGCGGCCGACGGACTCTACGGCGTGCAGTTTCACCCCGAATCGATCCTCACCCCCGCCGGCTTCCGCCTGCTCGCCAACTTCCTCGACCTCGCCGGCATCCCGCACCGCGCCGACATCCCGACGATCGAATCGCAACTGCTGCCGACACGTTCACACGACGATTCTGCCGCCGAGCGTGTCGTCACGTTCTGAAGTTTTGCATCAACCTGCCCAACCCGGCTCGGGGTCGCCCCGACCCTCCCTCACTCGTAGGCGCGGGGAACTTTCGGCGGAGACGGTCGGTGGGCACGCGCAGACGAAGGGAGTCGTTGAGGACTATCGGCGTCTGATCAAGGCCCACGAGTTCCGTACTCTCAACACGACCGGAGTCGAGCATGCCTACCGCCGGCTCCGATTGCGGGTGCCTATCAGGAGCATGACAGGCTGAAGCCGTTTAGAGAGGGGGGCATGACAGGCTGAAGCCGTTTAGAGAGGGGGGCATGACAGGCTGAAGCCTGTCCTACGATAGGTCAGGCGCGGCGGAAGCCGCCGTTGACGTTCACGACCTGCCCCGTGATGAACGCGGCGTCGGGCCCCGCGAGCCAGCGGATCGCGGCGGCGACGTCTTCCGGCGTGCCCCAGCGACCGAGCATGCTTTCGCGCACGGCCCGCTTCTGCCAGGCCTCGCTCGCATGCTCGCCCCAGGCCGTCTTGATCCAGCCCGGGGCCACGCAGTTGACGCGCACCTGCGGGGCGAGCGACCGCGCGAGGCTCTTCGAAAAGGCCATCACGGCCCCCTTCGAGGCGGCGAAGAGCTGGCCGCTGTCGCCCTCCATGCCCACGTCGGCCTGATCCCAGCCGATCGTGACGATCGTGCCGCCATCGCGGCCGGCCATCCACGCGCCGAGCGATCGCGCGAGCTGCATCGTGGCCGCCACGTCCACGGCGAGCAACGCCTCGAGCTTCTTCTCGAACGGCCACTTCGCCGCGGCCCCCGTCAGTACGTCGGCCCCGGCCACGAGCGCCACGATGCTCACGTCAGGCAGCCGGGCCTCGACGTCGCGCGCGAGCCCGGCCGCGGCCGCTTCGTCCGCGAGGTCGGCGAGAAACGTGCCCGCGTGCCGGTCGCCGAGCAGTGCGGCGACTTCCACCGCATGCGCCGCCGACCGGCCGTGCACCGCCACGCGGGCTCCGGCGGCGGCGAGCTCCAGGGCCACCGCGCGGCCGATGCCGCTCGTCGAGCCCGTGACGAGCGCCGTGCGTCCGGCGAGCTCGCTCATCGTGCGGGGCCCAGGGCTGGAGCGATGCCAGCGGCGACGTCGGTCGTCAGAACCGGGAGTTCATAGCAGGCCGCCTCCTCGGCGTTCCGCACGAGCAGCCGCCGGCCGGACAGGCAGAGATTGTTCCACGTCTGGCCGCGGAGCGCCGCGAGCCGCCCGCGCACGGCGTGCTTCGCCGGCGAGGCATCGACGAGCACCACCTCGCCCGACTCGGCCTGCACGAGCAGGAGGTTTCCCACGCGGAGCACCTGCCCCTGGCCGTAGCGGCCGCCCTTCCACATGCGCTTGCCGTCGGCGAGCCGCAGGCATTCGAGGATGCCGTCGGAGAGCCCGTAGGCGTGGCCGTCATGAACGACGACGTTCGTGAACTTCGTCTTCAGGCTGCCGGTTTCATGCCAGGCCTCGCGGAGCGTCCAGGGCGTCGCGGCGGCCGCATCGCCCAGTTCGAACAGCGCCGCCCCGATGCCATAGCCCTTCGAGATGAACACGCGGCGATCGTCGAGCACGACGGCCTGCGAGCAACTGGCATCGGAGTTGGAGTGCCCCGGCCAGTCGAACTGCCAGACGATCTCGCGCGTGGCCGGATCGTAGGCCACGACCCGCGCCTCGTTCACGCTGACGATCGCCTCCCGGCTCCCCAGCGACGCGATCAAGGGCGTCGTGAAACTGATCTGCTCGTCGCCGGCAGTCCAGCGGCGCTCCCCCGTCGCACGGTCGTACGCTGCGAGCGACACGGATTTCGGCTCCACGCTGCGCGGCCCGCCGCCGGGCACGATCACGACGTCGCCGGTGACGAGCGGCGAGCCCGCGCGGCCCCAGGAGACGGCGGCGGCGTGGGCAATCGGATCGATCCCGAGGTCGGCCACGACCTCCTTCCTCCAGAGCACGCGGCCGGTCGCCCCGTCGATGGCGTGCAGCCAGCCGGTGGCGCCCGTCGAAAACACGACGCCGTCGCGGATCGCGGGCGTGGAGCGCGGCCCCACGCCGCCGAGCACCGTCTCGTGCCGCGTCGCGACGCTCACGGCCCACTCGGGCTCGCCCGTCGCCAGCGCATAGCACGCCACGACCTCGTCGTCGCCGCGCTGCTCGAGCGTGACGGCATGCCCGCCGCAGGTCACGAACCCGCTCCAGCCCGCGCCGATCGGCCGCCGCCAGAGTTCCTTGGGCGGCCGGGCGTCCCAGTCGGCGTCGAGCGCCGGGCCGCCGAGGCCGAGGTCGCCCGCGGGCCCGAGAAACCGGGGAAAGTCGTCGGGGGTCGCTTCCCAGGGAGCCGCGTCCGCCGCGGACGCAGCGGCCGGCTTCGCCGCGAGCAGCCTGTCGCGCGAGGGCGCCCAGCGCCAGGCGAACTCGGGCACGAGATCTCCGGACACCCGTTCGATCCGCAGCACTCCCGCGGCCACCACGACGAGCCCCAGCAGCCCGCCGGACACCATCTGCTTGAGCCAGGTGGGATGCCCGCTCTCGCGCACGAACCAGAGCAAGAGCGACACGAGCGCCGAAAAACAGAGAATCAGCGTGATGATGTTTCGCACCGCCTGGTCGACGATGTCGCCCACGACCGGCTCGAGCATCCCCGCCCGCACGAGCACGGTTGCGGCAGCGAGCGACGCGAGCGACACGAGCACCCGCCGCGGCGGCCAGAGCGGCCGCTTTGCCGATGAGGCGATCGTGGGGGGCCGTCGAGTGGCGCGCATGACACGGTTGTCCAACGAAGAAGACGACGGCACGATGCCGCGCCGATCGTGCGGAGTGTAGCGGTGGCGCCGCGCGGCCGTCGAGCGCGACGATCAGGCCGGACATCCGTTCCTTGTGACTCATCACGGGCTCGACTACACTCGATCGTGGTTCCGTTGTCTCCGCGTTGCATGGCCTTCGTGCGGCCTTCCGGCATGCTCACCCCTCCACCGTCGCCCCACGACACGGATCCGGCGGCCCCGCTCGACACCGCGGGCCTCGGCCCCTCGACCGCCTCGGTCCACGCCGGCGAGGCCCGTCAGAAGCCCGGCCACTCGATCACCGACCCGATCTTCGCGGCCTCGACCTACACCTTCTCCGACACGCAGTCGATCGTCGACTTCATCGAGGAGGAGCATCCCCGCGAGGAATACGGCCGCTACGGCAACCCCGGCGAGCGGGTCGTGGAGCGGAAACTGGCCGCC
>RGVT01000187.1 GCA_010027105.1 Planctomycetia bacterium | reverse complement strand
ACGTGCGGGTTCATGTTCGGGCCGCGGTACACCACCGGCCCCTTGCCGAGGGCGATGTCCCCCTCCGACTTCTTGTCGATCGTGGGGCAGTCGGTGGCGTGCGTGACGTCGACGGCGATCGCCACGTGCGGATCGACGGCGTACGAGCTCGTCTGGGCGCCGCGGAGGCCGATCTCCTCCTGCACCGTCGAGGCCACGAAAAGCGCGCAGGGCAGCGGCCCGGCCTGCACCGCCCGGCGGAACGCCTCCACCACCACCCACAGGCCGATCTTGTCGTCCATCGCCACCGAGCAGGCGCGGTCGCCCCGCAGCGGCTGGAACTTGAGTTCGAACGTCACGCAGTCGCCCACCCGCACCACGCTTTCGGCGTCGGCCTTGTCGGGCGCGCCGATGTCGATCCACAGGTCCTTCATCTTGGGCACGACCTTCCGCTCCTCCTCGGTGAGCAGGTGGATCGGCTTCCGCGCGATCACGCCCGGCACCGGGCCCGAGGCCGCCCAGATCACCACCCGCGAGCCGACGAGCTGCATCGGATCCCAGCCGCCGATCGGCTGCACCGAGATGTAGCCGTCGGAGTCGACGTATTGCACGATCAGGCCGATCTGGTCGCAGTGACCGGCGAGGAGCATGCGGGTGGGGGCGGCCGCGTTCTTCCCGCCGATCAGGTTGCCGTGGGAGTCGGTCGAGAGCGTGTCGGCCACGCCGCCGAGATAGTCGCGCACGACCCGCTGGATCGGCTGCTCGTAGCCCGACGGGCTCGGCGTCTCGAGGAGGCGGACCAAAAACTCGCGGGCGGCTGACTCCACGGCGCATCTCCACGGGACGGGGCACTGCGAGCCGTGGCTCCCCGCCACGCTCGCCGGCACGTTATACACGCCGGAGACGGGAACGCCGCGGCGGCGGTCACCTTCACCGGCGCATCCTCAAACCGCACCGCTGCCGCTGCGGATTTCAGGTATCATTTTTGGATGACACGCTCTCCCAGGCCAGCCGGACGTGCGACTCACCGAGGCACAGTGTGAACAGATCATGCGGGCCGTCCACGACCGGATCGGCCCCGATGCGGAGGTGTGGCTGTATGGGTCGCGCACCCATGCTGGCGAGCGCGGGGGCGACGTGGACCTGTTGATCCGCACCGGCCGGCCCGTGGGGGTGCTCGAGCAGGCGGGTCTGCAGGACCGGCTCGAACGCGAGCTGCTGCTGCCGGTCGATGTCTCGTTCGTCGATCCTGCCCGGGGAATGACCCGTTTCCAGCGCCTGGTGGCAGTCGGGGCCCTGCCGCTGGGAGCGGCCCGATGAACGCCCCGCTCGCGGACAGCCGCGGCCATCTGGCCGATCTCATCGCGGCTTGCCAGCGGTGTGCCTGGCACCTCGACGCGACAGCCCGGCGGATCGACTGGCCACTCACGCCGGGTGTGCTCGAACAGCGGCAGATGGACATCGGTCTCTTCGAGCCGCTCGCCGCACTCAACGAGCGATTCGCAAAACTCCAGGATCTGCTCAGCACGAGCATGCGGCACCTGTGCGAACTCTGCGGTGAGCGGTCGGATACGTTTCTGAGAGTGTTGGCGTTCTGCGAGAAGGCGGGCATCGTGCCGTCGATGGACGCGTGGCAGGCGGCCCGAAGCCTGCGAAATCGGGCCGCCCACGACTATGGAATCGACTTCGCCTCGACGACCGCGCACTTCAATGCGCTCCGCGACCAGATTCCGTTGCTGACGGAGGTGACCCTCGCCCTGGGCGATTACGCCGGGCGGGCCCTCGGGATCGAACCGGCGGATCGCCGCTTCGTGGAGGCACTCCGCCGCGCGTCCCAGTCGGGCTCTTAGGCACCCGCGGCCCGGCGGGTGCCGCATGACAGGCATGACAGGCACGACCGGCATGACCGAATGACCGGACGGCGTCGGCCGGGGCGGATTTCCGCCGTGCTTCCTGCTCGGCGGCGACGTCATTACGATCGGGGTCTCCGGGCCGTCGATCGCGCCCGGCTCCTTCCCCGTCCCCCTCGCAGGATCCGCTTCACATGGCCGTGGCAGAACCGGTCCGCGTCGGCGTCGTCGGCCTGGGCACCGTGGGGTCGGGCGTGGTGCGGCTGCTCGTGGAGTCGGCCGACCACATCGAGCGGCACGCCGGCCGGCCGATCGTGGTCGCCAGGGCCGCGGTCAAGGACCTCGCCAAGGCCCGCAGCGTCGAGGTGCCGGGGGGACATCTCTCGGCCGACTGGCGCGACGTCTCCCGCGACCCTGCGATCTCGGTGGCGGCGCTCCTCGTGGGCGGCCTCGAGCCCGCCCGCACGATCATGATCGACCTCCTCGAGCACGGGAAGGACGTGGTCACGGCCAACAAGGCGCTCCTCGCCGAGCACGGCCCGGAGCTCTTCGAGCTGGCCCGGCGCCGGGGCCGCTCGATCGCGTTCGAGGCGGCGGTGGCGGGCGGCATCCCGATCGTGGCCGCGATCGGCGAATGCCTGGCCGCCAACCGCATCGAGAGCATCCGCGGGATCTTGAACGGCACGAGCAATTTCATCGTGACGCGGATGGAGGAGGACGGGGCCGACTACGCGCACGTCCTCAGGCTCGCCCAGCAGAAGGGCTACGCCGAGGCCGACCCCGCGATGGACGTCGACGGCACCGACGCCACGCAGAAGCTCGCGATCCTCGCCCACCTCGCGTTCGGCGCGTGGGTGCCGTGGGCGGAGATTCCACGGACGGGCATCGATGGCCTCGACCTCGACCTCATCACCTACGCCGGCGAGCTCGGCTACCGGATCCGACTCGTGGCCGTGGCCGGCCGGAGCGACGGCCGGCTCGCGATGCGGGTGGCACCCGCGCTCGTGAAGCGGGGCACGCCGCTCGCCGAGACCCGCGGGGCCTACAACGCCGTGAGCATCGTCGGCGACGCCGTGGGGCGGATGTTCTTCCACGGCCTCGGCGCGGGGCAGATGCCCACCGCGTCGGCCGTGGTCGCCGACATCATCGACACCGTCGTGGGCCGGGCCGCGATCACGTTCAGGACCACGGGCGTGCTCTCGGCCGACACGCCCGCCGCCCGGATCGCCGGCGTCGACATGCAGGAGCGGCACTTCCTCCGGATCCGCGCCCAGGACCGCCCCGGGGTGCTCGCGCGGATCACCGGGATCCTCGGCGAGCACGGGATCTCGATCGCCTCGATGATCCAGCACGACGCCGGAGCCGCCGACGGCACCGTGCCGCTCGTGATCATGACGCACCCCTGCGGCTCGACCGCGATCCGGAAGGCGCTCGACCACATCGACGCCTCCGACGTGGTCAGCGGCCGGAGCGTGTGTCTGAGCGTCCTCGACGAGTGATGCTGCGGGGGCGACATCCATGAAATACGTGATCGTGATCCCCGACGGCGCGGCCGACGCGCCGCAGGAAGCCCTCGGCGGCCGGACGCCGTTCCAGGCGGCCCGCACCCCCGCGCTCGACGCGCTCGCCGCCCGCGGCCGCGTGGGGCTCACGAACCACGTGCCCGAGAGCCTGCCCCCCGGCTCCGAGGTGGCCTGCATGAGCCTCATGGGCTACGACCCGCTCGTGTATTTCACCGGCCGGGCCCCGATCGAGGCCGCCGCGCAGGGGATCGCGCTCGGCCCGCACGACTGGGCCGTGCGCTGCAACCTCGTGACGATCGCACAGGGGCGGGCCGCCTGGAACAGGACTTTACGGCCGGGCACATCTCGACCGCCGAGGCCACCGAACTCCTCGCGGCCTGTCAGCGCGGGCTCGCGGCCGAGTTTCCGGAACTTTCCGGCTGGGAATTCAAGCCGGGCGTGAGTTATCGCAATCTGCTCATTCATCGCGGCACGGCCTCCGCGCCGGCGCCGCTCGCCCGCGACCTGCGGGCGACCCCGCCGCACGACCTGATGGACAAGCCGGTGGCCGACGCGTTTCCGCGCGGGTTCGGCAGTCGGCTGCTCGCCGACCTGATGGCCAGGAGCAGCACCTGGCTCGCCGACCATCCGGTGAACAAGGCCCGCGTGGCGGCGGGCAGGCGGCCGGCCACGCACGTCTGGCTGTGGGGCGTGGGCCAGGCGCCCGCCTTCGAACCGTTTGCGGCGAAGTACGGGCTGACCGGCACGATGATCACGGCCGTCGACCTGCTCCGCGGCCTGGCCGCGCTCGCAGGCTGGAAGCGACGGGAGGTGGAGGGCGCGACCGGCTACCTCGACACCGACTACGCGGCGAAGGGCAGGGCGGCGATCGACGAACTCGCGCGGGCCGACCTCGTGTGCGTGCACGTGGAAGCCCCCGACGAGGCGAGTCACCAGGGGAACGTCGCCGAAAAAGTAAAGGCGATCGAGGAGATCGACGCCAAGATCGTGGGGCCGATCGCGGCGCACCTCGAGTCGCTCGGCGCCCACCGGATCCTCGTCTGCCCCGACCATCCGACGTTCATCCACACGAAGACGCACTCGCGCGGCCGGGTGCCGTTCGTGATCGCGGGCACCGGAATCGCCGCGGGCCAGCAGACGACGTTCGACGAGGCGGCGGCCGCGGCGGGCGGCACCGTCGTCGAGCCGGGCTGGAAACTGATGGGCACGTTTTTCGGACAGGACGGAAAAAGGTGACAGTCACCATTTGCAGCAAATGGTGACTGTCACCTTTTTCATCGAGGAGGTTTGCTGATGGCGCTGGTGGTGCAGAAGTTCGGCGGGACGAGCGTGGCCGACCCGCAGAAGATCGTGGCGGCGGCGCGGAAGGCGATCGCGCGGCACGAGGAAGGCAAGCAGGTGGTGGTCGTCGTGAGCGCGATGGGCCATCAGACCGACATCCTCGTCGATCTCGCCAAGGCGATCACCGACCGGCCCAGCGCCCGCGAGATGGACATGCTCCTCTCGACCGGCGAGCAGGTGAGCGTGGCGCTGTTCGCGATGGCGATCCAGGCGCTCGGCCACAAGGCGGTGAGCCTGACGGGCGCCCAGATCGGCATCCGCACCGATTCGACCCACACGAAGGCCCGGATCAAGTCGATCTCGACCGACCATGTGAAGAGCCTGCTGGCCGACGGCGCGATCGTGATCGCGGCCGGCTTCCAGGGGATCGACCAGAACGGCAACATCACCACGCTCGGCCGCGGCGGCTCCGACACCACGGCCGTGGCGCTCGCCGCCGTGCTCGACGCCGACCTGTGCGAGATCTACACCGACGTCGACGGCGTCTACACAACCGACCCGCGGATGCTGCCGGATGCCCGCCGGCTTTCGTCGATCTCCTACGACGAGATGCTCGAGCTCGCGAGCCTCGGGGCCGGGGTGATGCACTCGCGGTCGATCGAGTTCGCCAAGAAGTTCGGCGTGAAGGTGCTCGTGCGGTCGAGTTTCAAGGACGTGCCGGGCACGGTGATCCTCTCGGCCGAGGAATCGACGCCCCGGCCGGCGAGCGGCGTGGCCCTCGCCAGGGACGAGGCCCGGATCACGCTGGAAAACGTCCCCGACCAGCCGGGCTCGAGCCACGCGCTGTTTTCCCGGCTCGCGGCGGGCGGCCTCGCCGTCGACATGATCGTGCAGAACGTGGGGCAGGGGGGGCACGCCGACATCTCGTTCACGGTGCCGGCCGACGACCTCGCCGACGCGCTCGACGT
>RGVT01000186.1 GCA_010027105.1 Planctomycetia bacterium | reverse complement strand
GGGGCGTGTCGACGATGACGACGTCCTTCGTGGCCAGCGCGTTCAGGGCCTCCTCGAGCCGGCGGAACTCGAACTGCTGCTCGAGCACCTCGCGGCTCTCCACGCAGGGCTGGCTCGAGCGGATCAGCGAGATGGCCCGCGATCTCGAACGGGCGGCCCGCGACCGGGAGGCTCCATGAGGATCGGCCCCGCCGCGAGGATCGGCCCCGCCGCGACGAGCGACCTGCGGCTCCTCGCGGGCCGTGCCGCCTTCGTGCGGTCGTCGCGCACGCTGCTCGTCGCCGACGTGCACCTCGGCAAGGCGGCCACGTTCCGCCGGGCGGGCATCCCGGTGCCCGAGGGCTCGGCGGGCCGCGATCTCGAGCGGCTCGTGGGTCTGGCACAAGAGCATGCGGCACGGCGCGTGGTCGTGCTCGGCGACCTCCTGCACGCCAAGGGCGGCTGCACCGACGCGGTGCTCGACGAGTTCCGCGCAGCGCGGGCGCGGATCGCCGCCGGGTTCGTGCTCGTGCTCGGCAACCACGATCGTGGCCTCGCCGGGAATCCGGCGGCGCTCGCCGAGCGGCTCGGCATCGACGCCTGCGTGCCCGCGCTCGACGAGCCACCCTTCCTTTTCGTGCACGAGCCGGCGAGCCCTTTCACGGGCGAGCATGCGGACCGGACCGTGGTGGCCGGCCACCTCCATCCCACGTGTGCCCTCTCCGCCCCCGGTGGCGACCGGATCGTCGACCGCTGCTTCGTGGCCGAGCCGGGGGCCGTCGTGCTGCCGGCGTTCGGCTCGTTCACGGGCGGCCATCGCGTCGAGGCGGCGCCCGAGCGGCGGCTGTGGATCGCCCGCGACGACGGCGTCGTCGACGTCACGCGGCTGGCGGCACTCGCGGCGCGACGACGGCGCTGAACGCCGCCGGCAGCCCCGCGAGGACGTCGGTGGCGGTGAGCGAGACCTCGCCCACGCGTTCGGCCGCGATGTCGCCCGCGCGGCCGTGCACCCACGCGGCGAGGCGGGCCACGTCGAACGGCAGGCCCGCGTCGCCCACCAGTGGCTGGCAGAGGAGCGCCGCCACGACGCCCGTGAGCACGTCGCCGCAGCCGGCCGTCGCCATGCCGGGGTTGCCCGACGTGTTGTGGGTCCGGCGCGTGCCGTCGGTGACGAGCGTCGCCGGTCCCTTCAAGACGAAGATTGCCCGCAGGTCGGCCGCGAGCGCCGCCGTCGCCTCCTCGAGATCGGGCCGCGGGAGTGGTGCATCGCGGTGGAGCAGCCGCAGCATCTCCCCGGCATGTGGCGTGAGGATCCGCGGGCCGGCGTGGCTCGTGAGTTTTGCGGGCTCGGCCTGCGCGAGCGCCCAGAGCGCGTCGGCGTCGAGCACCGCTGCCTGCGGAAGCTCGGCCCACAAGCGCTCGACGATCGCGGCCGCCCCGGCCGACCGGCCGATCCCGGGCCCCACGGCCACGGCGTCGGCGAGCCGGGCCCGCTCCATGATCGCTTCGGCGGCTGCCGCCGAAAACGTGCCGTCGTCGGCCGCGGCGACCCCCCGGGTCATGACGCACGGATCGAATCCCGCCGCGATCGCGGCCACGCTCTCCGGCACGACGAGTTCCACGAGGCCGGCGCCACTCTTGAGCGCCGCCAGCGCCGCGAGGCTGGGTGCGCCGGCCATGCCGGCCGAGCCGCCCACCACGAGTACGCGGCCGTAGTCGCGCTTGCTCGTGTCGCGGTCGCGGGGCCGCAGCCGGGGCAGATCGCCGGGCACGTCGTTGGTTCGGGGCGCGGGCATGGCTGCTCCTGGCGGCTGACAATGGCGTCAGCCCCGAGGTGAATCGGGTCCCGGCATGGCGAGACCCGTTCGTTACCTTGACTGAAATGCTTCGCGCGGGCTACCTTCGCCGCGAAATCCCCGGGCTTTTGCCGGAAAGGAACGCGCGTCCGCCCATGAGTGCCGCGAAGAAATCGGTCGACCTGTTCGACACCAAGAAGGTCCGCCAGTTGATCGAACTGATGGAGGAACACGATCTCGCCGAGATCGACCTCAAGCAGGGGGATCACGCCGTCCGGATCCGGCGTGGCGGAGAGGTGGTGGCCGTGTCGGCCCCCGCGTCCCGGGCTCCCGCCCGGCCGGCATCCCCCGCCGAACCGGCGGCGGCACCACAGGCGGCCGCCGACGATCGGACGCTCGTCATCAAGAGCCCGATGGTGGGCACCTTCTACAAGGCGAGCGGCCCCGATTCGCCGCCGTTCGTGAAGGTCGGCGACCGGATCGGCCCGGAGAAGACCGTGTGCATCATCGAGGCGATGAAGGTGTTCAACGAGATTCCCGCTGGCGTCTCCGGCCAGGTGGTGGCGATCCTCGTCGAGAACGGGGCTCCCGTCGAATTCGGCCAGCCGCTGATCAAGGTCGAGCCGGGGGCCTGAGCGCCGTTTCAGGGGGCGGCCCACCGGCCCGCGAGAGCCAATGTTCAAACGGATCCTGATTGCCAACCGCGGTGAGATAGCCCTGCGCGTGATCCGCGCATGTCGCGAACTCGGCGTGGAGACGGTCGCGATCTTCAGCGAGGCCGACCGCGGTGCTCCCTACCTCGAACTGGCCGACGAGGCGATCTGCGTCGGCCCGGCCAAGAGCGCCGACAGCTACCTCCGCATCGACCGCGTGATCAGCGCGGCCGAGATCGGCAACGTGCAGGCGATCCATCCCGGCTACGGCTTCCTCTCGGAGAACTCCCACTTCGCCGAGGTCTGCCGCTCCTGCGACATCGGGTTCATCGGCCCCACGCCCGAGGCGATGGAACGGGTGGGCGACAAGAACTCGGCCCGGGCACTGGCCCGGGAGGCGGGCGTGCCGACGGTGCCCGGCAGCGACGGCATCATCGCGAGCGAGCAGGAGGCGGTGCGGGTGGCCCGCGAGATCGGCTTCCCCGTGCTGCTCAAGGCGACGGCCGGCGGCGGCGGCAAGGGGATGCGGGTGGCGGCCAACGACCTCGCGCTCGCGAGCGCCTGGCAGCAGGCCTCGGCCGAGGCCCAGGCCGCCTTCGGCAACCCCGGCATCTACCTCGAGAAATACATCGAGCGGCCGCGGCACGTCGAAATCCAGATCCTCGGCGACCAGCATGGCAACGTGTTCCACCTCTGGGAACGCGATTGCTCCACGCAGCGGCGGCACCAGAAGCTGATCGAGGAGAGCCCCTCGGCCCGGCTGCCGCAGGCCACACGGCGGAAGATGGCCGAGGCGGCCGTGCGACTGGCCAAGACGGCCACCTACTTCTCCGCCGGCACGGTCGAGTTCATCGTCGACCAAGAGGACAACTTCTACTTCATCGAGGTCAACGCCCGAATCCAGGTGGAGCACCCGGTGAGCGAGCTGGTGACGGGCATCGATCTCGTGAAGGCGCAGATCCGCGTGGCCGCGGGGGAGAAGCTCGACCTCGAGCAGGAGCGGATCGTGCCTCGCGGGCACGCCATCGAATGCCGGATCAACGCCGAGGATCCGGCGGCCACCTTCCGCCCGTGCCCGGGACGGATCGAGCGGATCATCGCCCCCGGCGGCTTCGGCGTCCGCTGGGACTCGCATGCCACCACCGGCTACACCGTGCCTCCCCACTACGACTCGCTCATCGGCAAGCTGATCGTCCACCAGCCGACCCGCAAGGAAGCGATCGCCACGATGATCCGGGCACTCAAGGAACTGCGAGTCGAGGGGATCAAGACGACCGTCCCGATCCACCTCGAGATTCTGCAGAACTCCGCCTTCCACGACGCCCGGATCGACACCACGTACATCGAACGCGTGCTCCTGGCCACATAGGGAACCGCATGGCTGAATCGCTCGCCCGGCCGCCGAAGGCCATCCACCACTTTCGCCGCGTGGCGATCCTGTTCGCCGGCGGCCCGGCGCCCGGCGCCAACGCCGTGATCTCGACGGCGGCGACGTCGTTCATGCGAAACGGCACCGAGGTGCTCGGCATGAAGCACGGCTACTCGTCACTCGCCGACTACTCGCCGAGCCGGCCGCTCCTCGAGGGGCAGGACTACATCCGGATCACGCCCGCCTTCCTCAAGCGGACGCGGTCGGGCCAGGGAATCATGCTCGGCACGGCCCGCACGAATCCCGGCAAGCACGTCTCGCATCCGAGCCACCTCGACGACCCGGAGCGGTCGCGGCCGCTCAAGAACGCGTACGAGGGCCTGCGGTCGCTCGGCGTCGAGGCCCTGATCTCGATCGGCGGCGACGACACGCTCAAGACGGCCAACAAGTTCAAGCGCTACCAGGATCGCCTGCCGGCCGACGCCCCGCGGATTCCGGTCGTGCACCTGCCGAAGACGATCGACAACGACTACATGGGGATCGACTTCACGTTCGGCTACTTCACCGCCGTCGACACGCTCGGCAGCGAGATCCGCAACCTGCTCTACGACGCGGATGCGAGCCGCTCCTATTTCCTCTGCGAGACGATGGGCCGCAGCGCCGGCTGGCTCTCCTACGGCGCCGCGATCGCCGGCGAGGCGAGCCTCGTGATCAGCGTGGAGGACATCCATGGCAAGTTCCGCGGCGAGGAGACCGTCACCGGCCCCGACGGCCAGACCCGCGTGAAGCCCGTCATGAACATCGACGAGGTCGTCAATCGGATCGTGAAGACGATGCGGGTGCGCGAGGAGCAGGAAGGGAAGCAGTACGGCGTGATCGTGATGGCCGAGGGCCTCGCGGAATACCTGCCCGCCCAGAGCCTCGAAGGCGTGCCCCGCGACGAACACGGCCACATCTCGATTTCCCACATCCAGCTCGGGCGGATGTTCGCCAAACTCGTGGCGGACGAATACAAGAGGCAGACGGGGCGGTCGCGAAAAATCGTCGGCCTGCAGCTCGGCTACGAGGCCCGCTGCGCCAAGCCGCACGCCTTCGACGTGATGCTCGGCAGCCAGCTCGGCGTGGGAGCCTATCGGGCCCTCGCGGAGCGGGGCCTCGACGGCGTGATGGTGAGCGTGTCGGGGCAGCTCGATCTCAACTACGTGCCGTTCGACGAACTCATCGACCCGAACACGCTCGTCACGGTCGTGCGCTACGTCGAGCGCGGCAGCGACTTCCACAGCCTGGCCCGGTTCCTCGAGACCTTCGTGAACGAGTAGGACAGGCTTCAGCCTGTCACGAACTACAAACGGCTTCAGCCTGTCATGAAACAAAAACGGCTTCAGCCTGTCATGAAGTACGACAGGCTTCAGCCTGTCGAGGAACGCCCCGTCAGGCCCCGCCCGACGTCGGCTCGAGGGCCGACGCGGCGACGCTCGACCAGTAGCGCGAGAACCGGCCGAGATCACGGACGCCGCCGCGGCGGCAGAAGGCGGGCCAGGGCTCGACCGCCACCGGGAGGGCGGCGGCCACCGCCTCCGCCTGCCGGCGCGCCCGCGGGCAGGGCGTGTCGGCGAGGGCCACGCCGTCGCAGCCGAGCGCCGCGGCGGTGGCGGCGAGCAGTAAGGCCGGATCGCCGCGGCGGATCTCCACGCCGGGGATCTCGGCGAGACATTCGGCGACGAACAGCAGTCGCTTGAGCGTGGGCCGCTCCGCGGCGAGCCAGGCGTCGTCGAACACGAACAGCCGCGGGGCGTGCGGGTGCCGTGCCGCCGCCGGGCTGGTGGCGGCGAGCGAATCGAGCGTGAGCCACACGAGCGGCCGCCGCGGCCCGGCGCCG
>RGVT01000185.1 GCA_010027105.1 Planctomycetia bacterium | reverse complement strand
CCCGGCGAAACGCGGCGAGCGCCGGATGCTCGAGTGCCGCCGGGGCGAGGAAATTGCCGCCGTCGGGGCTGCGCCACACGCGCACGATGCCGCCGCGGGTCTGGGACCTGCTCGGAGACTGGGTGGCCGGGGGGCGGGGGCTCGTCGTCTGGCTCGGGCCGCAGGCCGGGGACGCGGCCCGGTTCAACTCCGACGCGTCGCGACGCGTGCTCGGCGGCGGCATCGTGCGCGTGTGGCGCAGCCCCGACGGCGGCAATTTCCTCGCCCCGGCGGCACTCGAGCATCCGGCGCTCGCCGCGTTTCGCCGGGTCGGCGACGCCGTGCCGTGGCAGGACTTTCCGGTGGAGCGGCACTGGGAGTTCGCCGCCGCACCGCTGGCCGACGACGCCGGGGCCACGCCGATCGCGCCCTACCGCAACGGCCTGCCGGCGATCCTCGAGCACCGCGTCGGGGCCGGCACGGTGATCACGGTGACGACGCCCGCGTCGCAGCCGGCCGACGATCCCGACGCCTGGAACAGCCTCGCCACGGGCTTCGAGCCCTGGCCGTTCGTGATGCTCGCCAACGAGACGCTGCGGCACGCGATCGACACCGCCGACGACCGCAACATCGTCGCGGGCCGCCCGGCCGTGCTCCACGTCGCCCGCCGGGACGTGCCCGCGGCGTTCGTGCGCACGCCCGCGGGGGAGGATTTTCCGGCGGTGATCGACGCGGCGCGGGGCACCGTGACCGTGACCGCCACCCGGGTTCCGGGCAACTATGCGGTCCGGGCCGGCGGCGCGGAGGGTGGGCTGGCGACCGGTTTCAGCGCCAACCTCGACCCGGCCGCCACCGACGTCGCGCGGCTCGACGACGATCTTCTCCGGGCGGTGCTCGGGCCGGCGGCGCGGCTGGCCAACACGAAGGACGAACTGGTGCGCGACGTGAATCTCGAGCGGGTGGGCGCCGAGCTCTCGGGCTGGCTCCTGCTCCTCGTGGCTGCCGCGGTCGCCGGCGACTGGATCCTCGCCAACCGCTTCCATGCGCCGCGCGCGGAGAACGCCACCCCCCGGCCCGAGGTCGCCGGAGCACCGGCCGTGCCCGCCGCCGCGGAGGCGCCGGGATGATCGCCGCCGCGGGTCTCATGAAGGACGTGGCGGTGGCGTTCGACCCCGTCGGCTCGTGGGGGGCGGTCGCGGCCGTGGCGGCGGTGCTCGGGGCCGTGCTCCTCGCCGTCGGCCCCGACCGCACGCGGGTGCCGGCCGGCAGACGGCTGACGCTCGTGCTCGTGCGGCTGGCGGCGTTTCTCGTGCTCGTCGCCTGCATGCTCAGGCCCACGATCGTGGCGACGACGAAGGCGCGCCAGACGGGCGCGGTGCTGGTCCTCGCCGACGCCTCCGAGAGCATGACGGTGGCCGACGGCCTCAACGGGCAGACGCGGTGGCAGGGGCTCGTGGCGGCGCTCGCCGCGGCCCGGCCGGCGGCGCGGAGACTCGGCGCCGAGACGGGCCTCGACGTCGCGCTGTGGCGGTTGCGGGGCGGAGGCGGTGCCTCCGGCGGGCGACGATCCGTTTCCGCTGGGCGAGTGGCGCCCCGGGCCGGGCACGGGCGAGACGGCGCTCGGGGCGGCGCTCGAGGACTGCGCCCGGTCGGCGGCGGGCCGCACCATCGCCGGCGTGATCGTGCTCAGCGACGGCGCCCAGCACGCCTCTCCGCCCCGCGACGAGCCGCCGCAGAGCGTCGCCCGGCGGCTCGGCGACTCGGGCGTGCCGCTGTGGAGCGTGACGTTCGGCCAGCAGCGCGGGGAGGGTGAGGGACGCGATGCCGCGGTCTCGAACCTCGCCGTGAGCGAGACGGTGTATCTCAACAACACGGTCGAGGTGGCCGGCCGAGTGCGGTTCGAGGGGCTGGCCGATCGCGACGTCGCCGTGAAGCTCATGGTGGAGGGGGCCGACGGCACGCTGGCGGAGGAAGCGCGGGCCACGGTGCGCGGCGGCCGCGGCGCCGTCGAGGAGCCCGTGCGGCTCGCCTGGACCCCCACGGCGCTCGGCGAGCGCAAGGTGTCGCTCGTGGTGGAGCCGCAGGAGGGGGAGACCGTGACGACCAACAACGAGCTCTCGACCTTCGTCGAGGTGGCGGCCGGCGGCCTGCGGGTGCTGTACCTCGAGGGCGCACTCCGCGTGGAGCAGCGGTTCCTGCGGCGCGTGCTCTCGGCGAGCCCCGACATCCAGGTCGATTTCCAGTGGATCGACTCGACCCGCCGCCAGCGGTGGCCGGCCGATCTCGGCCGCACGCTCGCCACCGAGTACGACGTGTTCCTCGTGGGGGATCTCGACGCGGCGGCGCTGCGGCCGCAGGACCTCGAGGTGATGCTCGCCCGGGTGCGGGCCGGGGCGGGCATCGGCCTGCTCGGCGGCTTCCACGCCTTCGAGGCGGGCGGCTGGGCGTCGTCGGCGCTCGCGCCGCTCATGCCCTTCGAGCCCGACCGGCTGGCCCGGCAGCCCTTCGACGAGCCGATCCGCGCGTCGCTGCACTTCGAGGGGCCGCTGCACCTCGTGCCCGACAAGCGGTTCGGCGGGGTTTCGATCCTGCGGCTCGGAGAAACCGATCAGGAGACGCGCGCCGCCTGGCAGCGGATGCCGGCGCTCGAC
Source organism: Planctomycetia bacterium (assembly GCA_010027105.1). GTDB lineage: Bacteria > Planctomycetota > Planctomycetia > Pirellulales > UBA1268 > RGVT01. The sequence continues at coordinate 3,081 of RGVT01000185.1, read as the reverse complement.
GGGGCCACCGACATGGGCCGGCTGGTGCCCGAGGCGAAGCGACTGGCCGGCACCGAGGACGGCCGGCCGCTGCTGGTCGCCCGGGAATACGGCGCCGGCCGGGTGGCGGCCTTCGCCGCCGACTCCACCTGGCGGTGGGCGATGCAGGGGGCCGCCGAGCAGCATCGGCGGTTCTGGCGGCAGCTCGTCCTCTGGCTCGCTCGGCAGGACGACGCGGAGCAGGACGCGCTCTGGGTGCGGCTGGGGCAGCGGCGCGTCGCCCCGGGCGTGACGATCGGTTGCGACGCCGGGATCACGCAGCCCGACGGCGCGGCCGTCGAGGGGGCCGAGATCGAGGCGGTCGCGGTCTCCCCGTCGGGCAGGCCGCGGCCGGTGCGGCTGCCCCGGCGCGGCGACGGCTTCTCGGGAACGCTCTCCGACCTGGCCGAGCCGGGCGACTGGAAGCTCGTCGTGAAGGCGACGCGGCCCGGCCGCGCGCCGCTCGAGCGGTCGGCGCGGTTCACGGTGGTGCGGCAGGATCTCGAGCTCGCGAACCCGCGGGCCAACCCGCTGCTCATGCGGCAGCTCGCCGAGGCGACACCGGGCGGCGTGCGGGTGCCGGAGGAACTGGCCGACATCCTCGACGAGATCCGCAGCCGCCCGGCGGCGTTCGAGACGCTCGAGCAGCGATCCTACACGCCGTGGGACACGTGGCCGGCCTTCCTGCTCCTGGCCGGGCTGCTGGCGTTCGAATGGATCCTGCGGAAGCGGTTCGGCCTCGTGTGAGGCGGCGTTTCCGCCTTCCGGCGTCGGCCCAGCTTTGCTAGCTTCCCGCCCCCGCCGCGTGCCGGCGCGGGAGACCTCGGAGGTCGGGCGTGCACAAGCGGCGGCCGATTCGCGACAAACTGCTCCTCGGCGGCCTGCTCGTCGGGATCATGGTGGCCACGCTCTCGGCGAGCAGTTTCCTCGGCATCTATTCCTACCGGCGGCTGGTGCGGGCGCTGAGCTGCCGCGCGGCGGAGCTCCCGCTGGCCAGCGCCCTCGGCGACTGCGTGGGCGACCTGCGGCTGGCGCACGCCCGCGCCCTCTCCGGCGAGCCCGGCTCCTTCGACGGGGCGCAGGCCGATCCGGCGCCGCTGGCCTTCCTGCCGGGCGTGCTCGTGCCGCGGGCCGGCCCGGCCGCCGGCGACTGGTTCACCGCCCAGATCGAGCGCACCTGCTGGGCCCTCGAGCGCTACTGCCGGGAACTGGCCGACGGCGAGATCGACGATACGCCGTTCGGCGACCGCAGCCGCGAGCGGGAGACGGCCCGGGCGATCACCGAATGCCTGGAGACGATCCGGTCGATCGCGGGCGTCGATCGCGAACGGCTTCCACCCTGGGCCGAGGAGCCGGTGCCCGAACAGCGGCGCAGGCTGCTGGCAGTCGAGCCGCACCTCGAGCGGCTGGCCGGGCTCGCGGCGGAACTCCCCACGTATCTCCAGGAACGGCTCCACGACCTCTCCCACGAGGTGCGGGCGGGCTACCGGATGCTGATCGTCACCACCTGGGCGGCGGCGCTCGCGGCGGCGGCGCTGCTCGCGGCCCTCGGCGTGCTCACCTACCGCTGGGTGTTCCGGCCGCTGCGGCTGCTCGGGCACGGCTCGCGCCGCGTCGCCGCCGGCGACTTCGGCTTCCGCATCCACCTCGACACCCGCGACGAGATGGCCGAACTGGCCGGCGCCCTCAACGACATGACCGGGCGGTTTCAGGAGATCCGCGACGACCTCGACCGTCAGGTGCAACTCCGCACCCGCGAGGTGGTGCGGAACGAGCAGTTGGCGAGCGTCGGGTTTCTCGCGGCCGGGGTGGCCCACGAGATCAACAACCCCCTGGCCTCGATCGCAATGTGCGCCGAATCGCTCGAGAGCCGGCTGGAGACGCTCCCGGCCGGCGAGGCCGACCGGGAGGTGCTCCGCCGCTACCTCGAACTCATCCAGCAGGAGGCGTTTCGCTGCAAGGGTATCACGGAGAAGCTGCTCGATTTCTCGCGGCTGGGCGAGGTGAGGCGGCAGCCGACGGCGATCCTCGGGCTGGTCGAGGACGTGGCCGACATGCTGCGGCACGTGGGCCGCTTCCGGGATCGGGCCGTCGAGATCGAGCCCGGGGCCGACGTGCTCGTGCTGGTGAACCCGCAGGAGATCAAGCAGGTGGTGCTCAATCTCCTCGTCAACGCCCTCGACTCGCTCGAGCAGGAGGGGCGGGTGCGTGTGGCCGTGCGCCGCGACGGCGGCCAGGCGGTGCTCACGTTCGTCGACGACGGCTGCGGCATGACCGACGAGGTGCTCGAGCACCTGTTCGAACCGTTCTTCACGCGGCGCAAGGCCGGGCAGGGCACCGGGCTCGGGCTCTCGATCGTGCACCGCATCGTGGCCGACCACGGGGGCCGGATCGAGGCGGAGAGCGCCGGGCCGGGCCGCGGGTCGACGTTCCGCGTCACGCTGCCGGTGGCCCCGGTCGGCGACGCCGCGACCCAGCCGGCCGGCAGGGAGGTGGACCATCGCAGCCAGCAGGCAGCCTAGACCGATGCGGATCCTGTACGCCGACGACGAGGCGTCGCTCCAGGAGTTGATGCGGATCGAACTGCCCCGGCTCGGCCACGAGGCGACCGTCTGCCCGGACGGCCGCACCGCGCTCGCCGCGCTCGACCGCACGGCCTTCGACTGCGTGATCGTCGACCTCGACATGCCCGGCGTGGGCGGGCTCGACGTGATCGCCCGCGTGCGCGAGACGTCGCCCGACACCGAGGCGGTGATCATCACCGGCAAGTCGTCGCTGGAAAGCGCGATCGCCGCCGTGCGCCGGGGGGTGTTCGACTACCTCACGAAGCCCTGCAAGCTCGCCGACATCCAGGCCGTGCTCGAACGGGTGCGGAAGAAGCGCGAGCTCACCGCCCGGCTGAGGGCGCTCGAGGGGCGGGTGCGGCGGGCGGAAGGGGCGACGCAGCTGGTGGGCGGCTCGGCGGGGCTCGACGCCGTGAAGCGGCTCGTGGCCCGCGTGGCGGCGAGCGACGCCACCGTGCTCGTCCGCGGAGAGACGGGCACCGGCAAGGAGCTCGTCGCC
>RGVT01000184.1 GCA_010027105.1 Planctomycetia bacterium | reverse complement strand
CGGCTGCTCGACGGCCTGCGCAGCCTGCGGGTGCCGCGGCAGCTGTTCAAGTTCCTCTACCGGCTGCTCGTGGCCCACTGCCACGCCCACACCGGCGAGCAGCCCGTCTACCGGATCCCGCTCGAGCGGTTCGACACCGTCCTCGCCGTGTTCCGGCGCGACCAGGACGCGTTCGACCGGGGTCTCGCACCACGGTAGCGCGCCTGGTCCCGCAGCCGCAGAGTGGTACTCTGCGGAACGAGTAGCCCGCTCATGGACCTGCACTCCCTCGTCGTCGGCCGCGACCTGATGGCCTGCCGGTTCGAGGTCGTGTTCAACGCCGGCGAGGTGGACGACGCGACCGAGATCGCCGTCGACGCCCTCGACCTCGTGGAGCACATCGAGGGGCGGATCACGGTCTACCGCGACACGAGCGAGCTCGCGCGGCTCAACGCCGCCGCCGCGGCGGGCTGGCAGCCGGTGTCGCCGGACCTGTTCGCGCTCCTGCTCCACGCCCGCGGGCTCGCCGCGGCGACCGCCGGCGGCTTCGACTGCGCCACCGGCGCGCTGACGCGGGCCTGGGGCTTCCTCGAACGCCGCGGGCGGACTCCCTCCGCGACCGCCCTCGCCGCGGCCCGCGAGCGGTCGGGCCTGGACCTCGTGGAGTTCGACGAGGCGGCCGGGCGGGTGCGGTTTCGGCGGCAGGGCGTCGAGCTGAACCTGGGCGCGATCGGCAAGGGCTGGGCGATCGACCGGGCGGTCGCGGCGCTGCGGGCCGCGGGGGTGCCGAGCGCGCTGGTGCACGGCGGGCAGAGCAGCGTGCGGGCGCTCGGCGTGCAGGGGCCGGCGACGCCGGGCAGGCGCGGCTGGAAGGTGGGCCTGCGGCACCCGCTGCGGCCGGCGGAGCGGCTGGCGACGATCACGCTCGCCGACCGCGCGCTCGGCACGAGCGGGTCGGGCACGCAGTTCTTCGTCGACCGCGGGAAGAAGCTCGGCCACATCCTCGACCCGCGCACCGGCCGCCCCGCCGACGCGGGCGTGATCTCGGCCACCGTCGTGGCGCCCGAGGCGGCCGACGCCGACGCCCTCTCGACGGCGCTCTCCGTGCTCGGCGAGGGCGCGCTCGAGCGGCTCGCGCCGCGCGGCGGCGCCGTGGGCGCGGTGCTCGTCGTGCCGGCGGCGGCCCCCGGCGCCGTCCGCGTGGTCGTGGCCAATCTCGACGACGACACCTGCGTCGTCGAGTCGCCCGGCGCGGTGGAGATCGAACGGGTCGCGTAGGCTATACTGCGCCGGACGTTCAGCCACCCCTCCGCTCCACGGTCCCCATCGTCATGTTCGACTGGTTCGAGCGGGGCTCCTACCTCGGCATCGTCCTGTTCCTCACGCTCACCGGAATCGGGCTGCCCGTGCCGGAGGAGGTGCCGATCGTGGCCGCGGGCGTGGCCAGCCGGGCGGGCGCGCTGCAGTGGTATTACGCGCTGCCCGCCTGCATGGTGGGGGCGCTGCTCGGCGACAGTCTGATGTACGCGATCGGCCGCTGGTTCGGGGCCCGGATCCTCAAGGAGCACCCCTGGTGGTCCGGCTTCCTCACGCCCGACCGCGAGAAGACGATCGAGCAGTTGCTGAAGACGCACGGCATCAAGGCGTTCTTCGTGGCCCGGTTCCTCGTCGGGCTGCGCAGCCCCTTCTACCTCACCGCCGGCATCCTCAAGGTGAAGTACCGGTGGTTCCTGCTCGCCGACTTCGTCTGCGCCTCGGTCGTGATCGGGGGCTTCTTCGGCCTCTCCTATCTGTTCGGTGACCGGATCACCGGGCTCATCCAGTCGGCCGAGCGCGGCTTCACGGCGGTGGCCGTCGCGGTGGGGCTCGCGGCGCTCGCCGTGATCGCGTTCTTCTCGTTCCGCAAGCGGCGCATCCGGATGCTCGACCAGGATCCGGAGGCATTGTTCGAAAACCGCGAGATCCTCCTCGGCCCCGCCGCCGACCGGATCGCCGACGCCGTCAACCTCGGCGACGTGAACCACGAGCAGCAGTGACGCAGCGCCCGCACGACACGCCCCGGCCTGTCCATCCGGCATCGTGAACCTCGTCCCACGGGCACGGTGGGGTTGTGCGGGTCGTGACGGGCGGGGTGTGCCGATTTCGGCGACTCGTCGCCCGGCGGCGACTGTGCCGTCGCCGTTCCGCGACCTAGGAAACAGTGCCAGCCCCGTCGTCAGCCCCGTCCACGGAGTCCGCCGCATGCCTTCCGCCGCCCCGCCCGCCGCCGCCATGCTCGGGGAGCACCCCGCGATCCGGGCCGTCGGCGACGTGGTCGGGCGGATCGCGGCCACGCCGGTGAGCGTGCTCGTCACCGGGGAGACGGGCACGGGCAAGTCGCTCCTGGCCCGCGAGATCCACCGGAAGAGCGGCCGCCCCGGGCGGTTCGTGGAGGTGGCCTGCGGCAGCCTGCCGGAGACGCTGCTCGAGAGCGAACTCTTCGGCCACGTGGCCGGCGCGTTCACGGGGGCCGTGGCCGACCGCCCCGGCAAATTCCTCCAGGCCGACCGCGGCACGATCTTCCTCGACGAGATCGCCACCGCGTCGCCGGCGCTGCAGGTGCGACTCCTGCGGGTGCTGCAGACGATGCAGTTCGAGCCGGTGGGGGGCACGAAGACGCAGGCGGCCGACGTCCGCGTGATCCTGGCCACCAACGAGAACCTCGAGCGGCTCGTCGCCGAGGGGCGGTTTCGGGGCGATCTCTTCTGGCGGATCAACGTGGTCACGATCGAGATGCCGACGCTGCGGGATCGCGCCGCCGACGTGCCGCTGCTCGCGGGGCACTTCCTGCGGGCGGCCGCTGCCCGGGCGGGCCGCCGGGTCGAGGGCTTCACGCCGGCCGCCGCGGCGGCGCTCGCCGCGCACGCCTGGCCGGGAAACGTGCGCGAACTGGAGCACGCCGTCGAACGGGCCGTGTTCCTCGGCCGCGGCGGGCTCGTCGACGTGGCCGACCTGCCGGCCGCCGTGACGGGGAGCCCGGCCACGCTCGCCATCCCGCGGCCGGTCGGGCCGCCGGCGTGCACGCTCAAGATCGCCCTGGCCCACCCGGAACGGCAGATGATCCTCGACGCGCTCGCCCGGCACGGCTGGCGGCGCGACGCCGCCGCGAAGGCGCTGGGCATCAACCGCACGACGCTCTACAAGAAGGTCAAGAGGCTGGGGATGGACTTGGCGGCGCTGGCGCCGAGCGACCAGGCGAGCACCGCGGCCAGCGTCAGCCGGTAGGCCACGAACGGCCACGGCGTGCGGCTCGTGAGCAGCCGCAGGAGCCAGCGGATCGCGGGGTGGCCGGCGATCCCAGCCGCAGAGGGCGGGCACGAGCCGGAGGTGCGCGGTGCCCGAAACCGGCAGGAACTCCGTGAGCCCCTGCACGATCCCCGGCGTGACGGCCTCCACGAGCGACATGGCCGCTTCAAAATACCCGCTCCGTCGGGCATACTCTCGGGCTCGCCACACCTCCAGGGAGTTTCGTCAGCCCCATGTCCGCACCGATCGGCATCTTCCGCAATCTGAGCACCATCGGCCTGCCCCTTTCCGGGAGGCCCAGCGAACTGATCGAGTTGGCTCTCTCGTTCGGGTTCGACTCGATGGACATCGACATCGTCGATCTCCAGCAGCAGGCCGACCTGTACGGGGTGGAGCATGCCCGGCGGCTGATGGTCAGCGCCCGGCTGACGAGCGGACTGTTCCAGCTGCCCGTCGCCCTCGGTGGCGACGACGCGGCGTTCGACCGCGACCTCGCCGCCCTGCCCCGCCGGCTCGAACTCGCCCGCGCCGCCGAGGCCCCGCGGGCGTCCGCGACGCTCGCCGCCGCGTCGGCGCAGCATTCGTTCAAGGACTTCTTCGAGCTTCACCGCCGCCGTCTCGACGCCCTGGGCGAGCTGCTCGCGGAGCACGGCGTCACGCTCGGCCTCGCGTTCCATCCGGAGACGGAGGCGACCGCGGAAGAGGGGAGCCGGTTCGTCGCCACCTACGAGGCGCTGATCGGCCTCGTGTCGGCCTCGCATCCGAGCGTCGGCGTGATCGTCGACTCGTGGGCGGTCCACGTCACCGGCGAGGGGCTCGACGTGATCGGGAACGTGCCCCGGGGCCGGATCGTCGAAGTGCGGCTCTCCGACGCGCCGCGCGAGGTCCGCGGCGGCGACCTGCATGCCAACCAGCGGCTGCTGCCGGGCGAGAGCGGCGTGATCCCCGCCGCCGCGATGCTCGCGCACGCCCGCGACGCGGGCTTCGAGGGGCCGGTGACGCCGTGGGCGGACCGCTCGGCGCTCGCCGGCCGCGGCCGCGAGAAGATCGTGAGGCTCGCCGGCGACCGGCTGGAGGCGGCGTGGCGCGAGGCGGGCCTGCCGATCGTGCCGCGCTGGTTCATGCCGGTGGCGAAGGAAGGCGCGAGCACGTTCGGCGAGCCCGCACTCGCCGCCGAGTAGGACAGGCTTCAGCCTGTCGCTGGTTTCACGCGACGGCTCGGCATCCTGCCGACCGTCGCTTTGCGGGCCTCCGCCCGCTGGAACCAACCCGGCCCTCCGGGCCTGGCGCGGCAGATACGTCGATGGTCACGCCGGCTCCCGAAGCCACTTCACGCGGGGGGAGCCGCCGCCGTCGACGGCGGCGCCGCGAATGAACTCCGACACGTACCGCAGCGACTTGCCGGGGCGGTCTGGATCGCGGAACGCGTCCCCCTTCTGCAGGATCGGCAGTTGGTCGGGCATGCCGCCGAAGGCCCGCGCACCGGCCGCCTGGCAGGGGAACCAGTGCCCCTGCCCCGCGCCGTCGACGAGGTGGAACTCCGGGTAGCAGTGCCCCTCCACCCAGACCGTGCGGGCCGGGATCCCCTCGACGCGGCAGGCCGCGATGAACAGGCAGGTGAGCTCCTCGCAGTCGCCCCAGCCGTCGGCCAGCGCCCGCGCGGCCCCCTTCAGGTCGCCGTTGCGGTATTCCACCCGCTCGCGGACCGCGTCGTAGAGCGCCTCGACCTTCCGCCAGCCCGTCAGACCCTCCCCCGCCGACTCGGCGAACTTCACGATCCTCGGATGGCGCGTCTCGATGTAGGGGCTGGGCCCGAGGGATACCCGCAGGGCCCGGTCGGGCCGCTCCGGAGCCGCGAGTGACGACGGATCGGCGGGCGGCAGGATCGCGAACCGCTCGAGCGCGAACGTCACCACCGCCCGCGCGGTCTCCCCCGCGGGCAGGTCGGGGATCTCGACCACCATCTGCTTGACGCCGCCGGGGAGCACGCGGTAGCGGAGCGACCGCACGTCGGGGGAGAGGTCCTCCGCCACGATCTGCACCTTCTGCTCGGGCCAGTCGGCCGGCACCGGAAGCGTGGCGTAGATTCCGCGGCACGGCCCGCCCTCGGCGGTCACCTCGACGCCCACCTTGAACTTCTGCCCGCGGGCGTCGCCGAGGGTCGGGCCGGCGGCGGCCGGCCCCGCCTCGGCGAACTGCGCGGCCGCCGGCGCCGCGGCCGAGAGCGCCGCGACGACCGCCGCCAGGAGTGCCGCACCGCGAGGAATGACGCGCGAGAGCATTGGGGGATCGATGTCGTATCGTCCCGCGGGCCGGCGGGCGATCGCCCGGGAGGCGACGGTGCCGGCTGGGGAAGGCCGGCGGCCGGTGCGGGCGGGCTCGATTGTTCGGGCCCGCGGCGGCTGCTAGACTCCGGGGCTTCGCCACGTGGCCCGAAAATCCCCTTC
>RGVT01000183.1 GCA_010027105.1 Planctomycetia bacterium | reverse complement strand
CGCGGCCGCCGCCCACGCGGGCGGTTCGTCGGTGAGGTTCCTGTCGCTCGGCCACCGGCGCATGCAGGCACTCCTCTCGCTCACCGGCGGCGTCATGCTCGGGGTCGGCCTGCTCCATCTCCTGCCGCACGCCTACCTCGCGCTCGCCCGCCGGATCGACACCACGATGGCCTGGGCGCTGGCGGGCTTCTTCGGCATGTTCCTCCTCGAGCGGTTCTTCCACGGCCATGCCCACCATTCCGCCGACGGCAGCCACGGCTGCGGCCACGACCACGCCGCGGAGCGCTCGCCTCACCATGCGGTCGTCACGGGCCCGTGGGCCTGGTGCGGTGCGTTCGCCGGCCTCTCGCTCCACAGCCTCGCCGACGGTGCCGCCCTGGCGGCCTCCGTCGGGGCCGACGGCAGCGGGCTGCTGGCCGGCTTCGCCACGTTTCTCGCAGTGCTCCTCCACAAGCCGTTCGACTCCGCGATCATCGCCACGCTGATGACCACCGCAGGCGCCACTCCGCGCACCCGCCGCATCGTCAACGTCGCCTACGCGCTCGTCGTGCCGCTGGGCGCCCTCCTGTTTCTCGCGAGCCTGGGCGCGGCAGGCGGCAACCAGAGCACCACGCTGGGCGCGGCCCTCGCGATGGCCGCCGGAGCGTTTCTCTGCATCGCAGCGGCCGATCTGCTTCCCGAGGTCGAGTTCCACAGCCACGACAGGCTGCTGCTCACCGCCGCGCTCACCGTCGGGATCGCGCTCGCCTGGGGCATCGTCGTGCTCGAGCGGTCGTCGCACGCCCATGCCGTCCACTCCGGCGGCCACGGCCACGCGCACGACTGAACGCCCGATGCGGGGGCCGGCCGGCGGCTACTTCTCGACGTCGAGGCCGCGGGCTTTCCGCACCGCGCGGACCTCGCCGAGCACCTGCTCGATGAGCGCGTGCTGGCGGCGCATGGCGGGCAGCTGGGCTTGGAACAGCGCCGCGATCGCCGCCACGAGCACGAGGGCGCCGACGAGGTGCGGCGTCACCCAGTCCTGCGTGCCCGGCCGGCCCGAGGCGGGGTCGGCCGCTCCGCCGAGGGCCACGATCGCCACCACGGCGAGCATCCCGAGCATGGCGACGGGAAACGCCCGCCGTTTGAGCGTCCGGCTGCGCTCGACGTAGCCGGGGTCGAGGCCGTAGGTCTCCACCACCTCGCGGCACCAGCGGCCGGTGCCGATGAAGTAGGTCACGGCCATGCTGTTGACGAGCACGACGAGCAACGCGGCGAGCACGCCCGAAAGGCGGTGCACCGTGCCCCAGCGCAGCACACCGGGATCGGTCTGGCCGTGCAGGTCGCCGAGCCACAGGCCGAGCCCGGCGGTGGCCACGAGGAGCGCGACGGCGAACGCCGAGACCCGGGAAAAGACGCGTTCCATGGATCGTGACGACGGCTCCCGGGCTGGCGGCGGCCTCACGGGCCGCGGCAAGGGGCCGGAGCATGCGGCCCCCGCATCGCCGTTATAGGCTGAAGGCCCGGCATGCCACACCCCTCTCCCCTCCCCCTGCTCGCGATCACCTGCGGCGACCCTGCCGGGATCGGCCCGGAGGTGGTGCTCGCGGCCTGGTCCCGCACGTCGGCGCACGAGCGAACGCGGCTGCGGGTGGTGGCGCCGGCGGGGCTGATCGCCGCCGCGGCGCGCGACACGCCCGGCCTGCCCCGGCTGCGTGCCTCGCGTGCCGACACGCTGCTGGTGGTCGAGCCTGCGGCCCGGCTCGAGCCGGTGCCGCGGGGCCGGGTGACGGCCGCGGGCGGAGCCGCGGCGATCGCCGCCCTGGAGACGGCGTTCGGGCTCGTGCGCGACGGTCTCGCCTCCGGGCTGGTCACCGGGCCGCTCAACAAGGGGGCGATCCACGCCGCGGGGCACGACGTGCCCGGCCACACGGAGTGGCTCGCCCGGGCCTGCGGCCTCCCCGACGCCGCCGCCTCCATGATGCTCTGGCTGCCCTCCGCCTCGGGTGGCCTGGGTGTCGTGCACGCCACACTGCACGAATCACTCCGCGACGCCCTCGGCCACCTCTCCACCGCGGGCATCGTCGCGGCCGGGCTGCGGCTCGGCGGCGTGCTGCCCCTGCTCCTCGGCAGGCCGCCGCGGCTGGCCGTCGCGGCGCTCAACCCGCACGGCGGCGAGGGGGGCTTGTTCGGCGACGAGGAGCGGCGGCTGATCGAGCCCGCCGTGGAGCAGCTCGCCGCCCGTGGGCTCGACGCGGCGGGCCCGCTGCCGGCCGACACGCTCTTCCTGCAGGCCAGCCGGGGTCGCTTCGACGGCGTCGTCGCCCTGTACCACGACCAGGGTCACATCCCGGTGAAACTCCTCGGCATGCACAGGGCCGTCAACATCACGCTCGGTCTGCCCGTGGTGCGCACGAGCGTCGCGCACGGCACGGCGTTCGACATCGTCGGCACCGGTGCGGCCGATCCGTCGAGCATGCTCGCGGCGATCGACGTCGCCCGGCGGCTCGCGGGAGCTCCGCGATCCGCGGCGGCCGTCATGGACGCAGCGGCGTCAGCTCCCTGAGGTGCTGATCGGTGACGTCGATCAGCCCTTCCACGGCGGGCCTGTAGACGAACGCGCCGGCGTCGACCGGCTCGCCGATCCGCACGTCGTAGAGCTCGAAGACGGCCACCACCTCGGGGGCCGTCTCCGCGACCGGGCGCGGGCCGGGGATCGCCAGCCATTCGACGCGAAACGGAAACAGCTCGCGCTTGCCCACCGAGAGCCGCACGCTCCACGGCACGCCGTCGGGGAGATCGGCCGCAGCGATGCCGCCGGGCGCGTCGACCGCCTCGGCCCGTCCGGGAAGCAGGGCCGCCAGGCGCGGTTTGTCCCACGAGCCTTCCACCAGCCAGACGGGCATGCCATCGAGTTCGCCGGCCGTCGCCGCCCCGAACCGAAACCACTCGCGCACCAGTGCCAGCATGCGCTGCACGCCCCCCAGGTACGCCCCGTCGCAGGGCCGCTTCCCGGCGGCCTGTTTCTCGACCTGTTCCCGCACGCGCAGGGCGTCGATCCGCTGCACGGCCGGTGGCTGCATCCCGAGCTTGCGGTAGTTCCAGACGAACAGCCCGTCGCATACCTCGAGCAGTTCGAACGTTTCCGACTCCGAACTGAGCCGCGTTTCGAGGCGGAACCGCAGCTCGTCCCCCGTGCCGGCCTGCACGTAGCGGCCGCTCCCCTTGAGCACTGTGTCGCCCACGCGGGCCAGCTGCCGCACCCGGGCCGAGATCGTGTCCGCCCTGCCCAGCCCGGCCAGGGCGGCGGCCACGATCCGTTCCCCCGCGCCAGCCTCCTCGGGATCGGAACCCCTCCGGTAGACGCTGCCGGCGGGAGGCCCCTCGGCGGCCACCGACCGCCCCCAGGCGGCGATGATGCAGGCCGCCACGGCCCAGCGCGGCGGCGGGAAACGCAGGCCGGGGAATCTGGGCGGCTGGCTGTTCGTCACGGTGGGAGAAACCTTGAGGGTTTTGCCAAAGAAACCGGTCGGGGGGCGTCGACACTGAAGGGGTCCGAGGGTCGGCCGCAGCCGATGCCACCCGGGCCCGCGATCGCGTCGCGAGTCTAGGGCATCCGGCGCGGACGCCCCAAGACGGGAACGGAGACGGAAACGACGGCGATCGCCGGGTCGATCGCCGGCCTTGGAGGTGTGATGCCATGGTGATGAAGAAGCGTCTGCATCGGTTCGTGGGACTGTCGCTCGCGGCGTCGCTGACCGGCTGCCACATTCCGGCGAATTCTCCGCTCTCCGGGCTGGCCCAGATCCGCCCGGCCGCGACCCCGCACACCAACGTCCTGCCCCCCGCGGCGATGCTGCATCATCCCGGGCCCGGCGTCGAGGGTCCCGGCCCCGGCGTGATCGTGCCGGCTTCCTACGAGGCGGCGCTCGCCGATGCCGGCGTCGGCGTGGACGGCGGCGGCGCGGATGGCGCGGGAGGCGGCTTCGCCTACCCCACGTCGCAGATCGGCTTCATCGGGCCCGACGGCATGCAGGTTCGCTGGGACATCACCGCGCAGGGCGGCTTCGACTCGGTGCCGCTCGTCACCCCGGGCCGGTCCGACTTCCCCCAGGGAGCGATCTACCGGCTCAAGATCACCGACATCCCGGGGCACGAGGGGCTCGAGCTCTACCCCACCCTCGAAGTCGCCCCGGTCGCACCGCGCACCGCGGCATTCCTCGACCACAACGCGGTTCCGTTCCAACTCACCGACGAGGATCTCGACCAGGTCACCGCGGGGAACTTCGTGACGAAGGTGGTCTATCTGCCCGACCCCGACTTTCAGGAGCTCGCCGTGGCGGGCGTCGAGACGCTCGTGAGCACGCGGCTCGACCCGGGAGTGGATCCGGTGGTCGAGGCCGACCGGCGCGGATCGATCCTCGCCATCATCCGCATCGGCAACAAGGATCTGCAGTCGGCCGTCGCCGGGGTCGCCGCCGCGCCCGCCGGAGGCACGCCCGTCGCCATGGCAGCGCCGCTGGGCATGCCCGTCGGCGGCGACGCGGCGCAGTTGCCGCCGGCGTTCATCGCCGGGGCCACGGCGCCCGAGTACGGCATGCCGATCACCGGCACGCCGATCGGCTTGCCCGGTCCGGCGCACATCCCGCTCGGCGTGCCCGCGGGGCTGCAGAAGCACACGATCACCAACCACACCAAGACGCACATCCCGCCCCCCTCGCGGCAGATCGGGCTGCACGTCCAGCAGTTTCCCGGCCTGAGTTACCCCAAGCCGGCCCGGCACGCCTACGTGGCCGAAAGGGCCGACGTGCCGCACATCAAGCTGCGTCAGCCGCCCGAGGACCGTACGCGGGTCGTCGACAACGGCGGGCCCGATCCCGACGCCGCCGGCCCCTGCCCGCCGGAACCGGGCGACTATCCGGAGCGATGAACACGCCGAACACCACCATCCGGACAGGGACCGTGCTGCGGGTCGTCCGCGGACTGCTGGCGACCGTCGTCCTCGCCTCGTCCTCCTTCGTGGGTCGTGCCCACGGGGATGCCGAGACGACCACGACGCGGAGAATCGCCGGAGACCTGCTACCGGGAGCGATTGGCGCTCGCGGGCGCCCGCAGCCCGGTCCCCGTCCGGAAGGTGTGTTGCCGGCGAACGTCCAACCGGTGGAGATCAGCGGGCCCGAGGGGCTCGAGATCGCGATCCACACGGCCGACGGCTGGACGCCCCTGCGGCCGGCTCCGGTGCGCCTGGGGCTCGAGGTCGGCCGGCCCTATCGGCTCCGGATGGCCGGCCTGGCGGCAGCCCCCGGGCGGGAGCTCTTCCCGACGATCCGCGTGCTCGCGAAGCTCGTCGCGCCCCCCGGCCAGGCCTGGAGGTTTCCCGTCGAGGTGGTGATCGACCAGGCCGACGTCGACGCCGCGGTCGGAGGCGCGCTTGTGCGCCGCGTCGTGTATGCCGCCTGTGATCCGGCCGTGCCCGACGTCGTGCCGACGGGCTGGTTCGACGTGAAGCCCGGCGACGACGCGTTCGACGTGGCGCGGACGCTCGGCGACCCGGTCGCGGAAGTCCTCGTCGGCAACCGCCTGCCACCCGCCGGGAGCGTGCCGTGACGGAGCCCTGCCGCTACCGCTGGCTGCGGATCGCCGCGATCGCCGCGGGGGCGATCATCCTCGCCTCGTGCCGGTCGCTCACGGCGCCCGCCCTGCTCGGCGCCTCGACGCTCGCGGTCACGGCCGACCCGGCCGCCGAACCGCCC
>RGVT01000182.1 GCA_010027105.1 Planctomycetia bacterium | reverse complement strand
ATACTTCTCGCGGTCGGGCCACGGGCTCTCGGTGGCCACGATGTCGATGCAGTGGGCCGGGCAGGCGGTGGCGCAGAGGAAGCAGGCCACGCACTTCACACGCCCCTCCGGGTCGCGGTTGAGCCGGTGCACGCCACGATAGATGAGCGGGTTGCCCACCTGCGGCCGGACGTCGGGGTAGTTCACCGTCACCTTCGGGCTCACCATGTGGCGGGCCGTCGTGGTGAGCCCCTGGATGAAGAGCGGCAGATAGAGCCGCTCCGCGAGGCCGAGCGGTTTTTCTTCGAGCCAGGTGATCGCCGGATCGGTGGGTTTCATGGGATGCCTGCCAGTTCGCGTCGGGTGTCGTCGTCGTGGAGCAGTTCGTGCTCGATGTCGAGCGGACCGCGGGTGCGGATCGGCGTGTTGTCGGTGCCCGACGGCGTGAACACGCCGGCCGCGATCCAGCCGACGAGGAACACGGCCCAGGGAGCGGCGATCGCGGCCCACTTCGCCCCCTCGCCGCCGAGTGCCGCCACGAACTGCGGCCGGAACTCCTCGACCGCCGCCACGGTCACGAGGTTGGCGATCCCCAGAGGCAGCATCACCTTCCAGGCGAGGTTCATCAGCTGGTCGAAGCGGAACCGCGGCCAGCTCCAGCGGACGAGCATGAAGAACACGATCACGGCCAGGATCTTGCCGCTCAAGATCGCGAACCGCAGGCCCGCGCCGAGCCACGTCACCTCCTGCGCGGAGCCCGTCACGCCCCACAGGTGCCAGCCGCCCAGGAACATGATCACGATCAGGAACGCGGCCGTGATCATGTGGAGGAACTCGGCCACGAGGAACAGCAGGAGCTTGATCCCCGAATACTCGGTGTGGTAGCCGCCCACGAGCTCCTGCTCCGCCTCCGGCAGGTCGAACGGCAGCCGGGCCGCCTCGGCGAAGCTCGCCACCATGAACACGAGGAACCCGAGCGGCTGCGCGAACGCATACCACACGCCGCTCTGGGCCTGGGCGTTCATGATGGCGTCGAGCTTGAGCGACCCGGCCGCAAGCACCACGCCGAGGAGGCCGAGACCCAGCGGAATCTCGTAGGCCACGAGCTGGGCGCTCGAACGCAGGCCGCCGAGGAAGCCGTATTTGTTGTTGCTCGCCCAGCCGCCCAGGAGCACGCCGTAGACCGCGATGCTCGAGAGCGCGAAGACCCAGAGCACGCCCACGTCGAGGCCGGGCGCGACGAGGAACGGCACCGGGTCGGGCAGCCCGGGGATGCCGAGCGGCGGCAGCACGCTGCCGAACGGGATCGCCGCGAAGATCGCGAGCGACGCGGCCAGGATCACGAGCGGCGCC
Organism: Planctomycetia bacterium; assembly: GCA_010027105.1. GTDB lineage: Bacteria > Planctomycetota > Planctomycetia > Pirellulales > UBA1268 > RGVT01. Next base: position 4,481 of record RGVT01000182.1, on the reverse strand, counting down.
GCGTTGTAGAGCACCGTGTCGACGTGCTTCGGCGTGAAGTCTTCCTTGAGGATGATCTTGAGGCCGTCGGCGAGCGGCTGGCCGAGGCCGAAGAGCCGGATCTTCGTGAGCGGGATGCCGACGCGGTTGGGGCCGCGGCGGTCCTGCACCCAGGCCGCGATCCAGCGCTCGAGGAGCACGAGGTAGGCCGCCGCCGTCATCAGCCCGCCGACGAGCAGGCCGATCTTCGCCAAGGCGGCGATCGTTTCGGGGGATGGCAGGAGGGCGGTCATGGTGCGGCGAACTGCAGGATGCGGAGGTCGACGCCGGTGGCGGGGAGGTCGCCGGCGAGCGCCGCGAACGCTGCCGACGATTCGGCGATCTGGCGGCGGACGGAGACGGCGTCGTAGAGGCCGCGGCGGCCGAGCATGTTCCAATACAGACGCGCCTCCGGCCAGACGCCGGCCGGCGGCCGGATGGCCTGCACGAAGGCCTGGGCGCGGTGGGCCACGTTGACCCACGTGCCCGCCCGCTCCGCGAAGCCCGCGGCGGGCAGCCGCCAGGTGGCGTGGGCGGCGAGCGGCGAGTCGAAGAGGTCCTGTACGACGAGCTGCGACAGTTCCGCGAACGAGCCCGCCGTGGCCTCGTCGATCCACGCCCGCGAATAGCCGCCTGTGATCCAGGCGGCGTTGGCGTTGCCCGCCTCCACGTGGGTGAGCAGGTCGCCCCATTGCCGCACGGCCGGATCGTAGAGCGCGACGACCGCCTCGACGCCGAGGCGGTTGGGGCACTTTTCCGCGCGGATCGTGAACCCGCCCGGGAACGTCTCGTCGCCGCCCGCCGTGGGCACGTGGCCGACCGCCAGGAACGCCTCGGGGTCGATCGACCGCGCCACGGCGCAGAGCATCCAGGCCTCCTCGACCGTGAGCATCGGCGACACGGCGACGGCGAGCTTTCCCGCCGCCTTGAGGTCGTCGCGGAGCCGCGTGACGACGTCGGCCCACTCGACCGCGTCGAAGTCGGAGCCGGGCGTGCCGTGGCCGTTCGTACCGCGCGCCGCGCGGCGGCCCGCGGCCAGGATCCGCGCCGGGTCGTGGAGGTGATGCCAGCCGTAGCGGCCTTCGTCGCAGATCCACCACTTGTTCACGTGCGGGTTCTCGCGCGGCTTGAGCCGGTAGACCGTGTCCTGGTTGTGCTCGGTGTGGATCGAGCAGCCGGCCGAGCAGCCGCCGCAGACGTTCGCCTCGCGCTTCAGGAACCAGACCCGTTGCTGATAGAGAAAATCCTTGTCGCCGAGGGCGCCCACGGGGCAGAGGTCGACGACGTTGCCGGCGAGCTTGTTGTCGAGCGGGAAGCCGGGGAAGACGTCGATCTCCTCCTGACTACCACGGGCCGAGACCATCAACTCCCCGGTGCCCGAGACCTCGCGGGTGAAGCGCACGCAGCGCGTGCACATGATGCAGCGGTCGACGAACAGCGAGACGGTCGGGCCGACGTCGCGCCTCCGGCTCGTGAAGGGATGCAGGTCGGCCCGCCGCTCGGGCTGGCCGTGCTCGAAGTGGTAGTCCTGCAGCAGGCACTCGCCCGCCTTGTCGCAGATTGGGCAGTCGATCGGGTGGTCGATGAGCAGGGCCTCCTCGACCCGGGCTCGGCTGTCCTTGACGAGCTGGCTCTCGGTGACGATCACCGTGCCGTCCTTGGCGGGCGTCTGGCAGCCCGGCACGAGCTTGGGCACCATCGTGACCTTGCCGGTGGCGGCGTCACGCTGCCCCGTCTCGACGAGGCACATCCGGCAACTGGCCACGACCGTGAGGCCGGGGTGCCAGCAGTAGTGCGGGATCTCCTTGCCGGCCCGACGCGCGGCCTCGATGCAGTTGAGCCGCTCGTCGGCCCCGATCTCGATCTCCTGTCCGTCGACGATGACTACGGGCATGAAAGGAGTCCTGTCGCGGGGCAGGAAGCGACCCGCATCGTCGCCGGGACGGTGCGAGTTCGCTCGCTGAGGCCGAGGCCGGGCCTAGGCTCGCGATCCTCGCCCCGATCCCGGCGTTCAGCATCGGAGCGTTGGGAGTGCGCCGTGTTCGCCATTGTCAGTGGGCTCCCACGATCTGGAGGGCGGGCACGGGGTCGGTGACCATCCAGCCGGAGGGGTTCGTGCGCCTGATATAGTCCTCGAACTCGCCGCGGAACTTCTTGATCGCGTTCTTGATCGGCCAGGCGGCGCCGTCGGCGAGGCCGCAGATCGTGCTCCCCGGCATCATGCCCATCGTCTGACCGATTTCGAGGAGGATGTCGAGGTCCTTGAGCCGGCCCTTGCCCGCCTTGATCCGCTCGAGCATCCGCAGGCTCCAGCTCGTGCCCTCGCGGCAGGGAGTGCACTGGCCGCACGACTCGTGGGCGAAGAACCGGCAGGAGTTGTGCAGGAAGTCGACGATGCTCGTGTGGTCGTCGATCACGACGACGGCCGCCGTGCCGAGGCCGAGGCAGCCCACCTTCCCCGGGCCGGCGAAGTCGAGCGGCGTGTCGAGTTCGCTCTCGGTCATGAGCCCCATCGAGATCCCGCCGGGGATCACGGCCTTGGCCTTGCGCCCCTTCCAGACGCCACCGCCGAAGCCGTCGATGAGTTCGCGGGCCGTGATGCCGAGCGGCGCCTCGTAGCAGCCGGGCTTCTCCACGTGGCCCGAGAGGCAGTAGAGCTTGGGGCCGTAGGAGCCCGGATCGCGCGGATTGTTTGGATCGGCGGGCACACCGATCGACTTGAACCACTCGACGCCGCGCCGGGCGATCTGGGCCACGCAGGCCATCGTCTCGACGTTGTTCACGACCGTCGGCTTGCGGAACAGGCCCTCGATCGCCGGGAACGGCGGCTTGATCCGCGGCCAGGCCCGCTTGCCTTCCAGGCTCTCGATGAGGCCGGTCTCCTCGCCGCAGATGTAGGCCGCGGCGCCGCGATGCAGATAGATATCGAGCGAGAAGTTCGAGCCGCGGATGTTCTTCCCGAGGTAGCCGGCTGCGTACGCCTCGTCGATCGCCCCCTGCAGCCTGTGCCAACTGCGCGGGTATTCGTAGCGCAGATAGATGTAGGCCGTGGATGCCCGGGTGGCGTACGAGGAGAGGATGATCCCCTCTATCACCTGGTGCGGGTCGTCCTCCATCAGGATCCGGTTGTTGAACGTGCCCGGCTCGCTCTCGTCGGCGTTCACGCACAGATAGATCGGCCCGGGATGGTCCTTCGGCAGGAACGTCCACTTGAGGCCCGTCGAGAAGCCGGCGCCGCCGCGGCCGCGGAGGCCCGACGACTTCACCATCTCGACGACGTCGGCCGGCTGCTTCTCGGCGAGCACCTTCTCGAGCGGTGCGTAGCCGCCGCGGCTCTTGTAGCTCGCGATCGTGTGGCCGTCGGGAACGCCCACGGCCTCGAGCAGGACTGGCTTGAACGGTTTCATGTCAGGTGGCCCTCGCGCGTGGCTTCTTGAGCTCGGCCTCGGCGGCCTCGGGCGTCATGTTCTCGAGGAGGTCGTCGTTGGCGAGGATGCAGGGGGCGAAGTCGCACGCGCCCAGGCACTCGGCCGGTTCGATCGTGAGTTCCCCGTCGGGCGTCGTGCCGTAGGGCTGGATGCCGTGGGCGTGGCAGAGGTGCTCGAGGAGGTGATCGCCGCCGCGGAGCGCGCACGACACCGAGCGGCAGACGAACGCCCGCACCTTGCCGTGCGGCTTCTCCTGGTGGAAGAACTGGTAGAAGGTGAGGGTGTCCTGCACCTCGGCCGGCGCGAGGCCGAGCACCTCGGCGATCTCGACCACCGCCTCGAGCGGCACGTGCCGCAATTCGGCGTTGACGATGTGGAGGGCCGGCAGCGTGAGCGCGCGGCGGTTGGGATACCGCGGCGCGAGCGCCTCGATCTTCGCCACCATCTCGTCGGAGAGGATTTTTGGCTTGGAGATCATGTGTTGGATCCCGGACGGAGCTGCCCACACCCTCTCGCTTGACGTTCGCTGCGGGCTTCCAGCCCTTCGCTCACTGCATGTCCGCTGCGCTTCGCCATCCTTGGCTGCGCTTGCTCCCATAGCCCGCTCGAGGGCATGGGCAGCCCCGTCCTCACCGTTTCAAGGGACGCGGCAGAGGAGTTGTTCATCATCGGTCGAGCTCCGCGGCGATGATGTTGAGGCTGCCGAGGACCGCCACCACGTCGGAGAGCGTGTGGCCGCGGATCAGGTGGGGAAAAAGCGCGAAATGGAGTACCGAAGGCGGCCGGCAGCGGGCCCGGTAGGCGCATTCGCCGCCGTCGCCGACGACGTAGAAGCCGAGCTCGCCGTTGGGGGCCTCGATCGCGGCATAGCTCTCCTCGCAGGGCACCTCGAAGCCGCGGTTCGCCATCGAGAGCTCGAAGTGCGAGATCGTGCCCTCGATCGTCGAGTAGACCTGCTGCTTGGTCGGCAGCGCCGTCCGCTGGTCGATGCCCACGTTCACCGGCCCGTCGGGGAGCCTGTCCATCGCCTGCTGC
>RGVT01000181.1 GCA_010027105.1 Planctomycetia bacterium | reverse complement strand
CGCGGCCGCCGCGGCCGTGCCGCTCGTCGGCGGCGACGTCACGGTGCTCGGCCACTCGGTGCGCCGCGCCGCGGCGGCGGTGCGCCGGCTCGTCGGCTACGTGCCCGCGCGACCCCCCGCCTGGCCGCCGTGCCGCGCCGGAGAGTTCCTCGAACTGGCCGCCGCCGCGACCGGCCTGCGGGGGAAACCCCGACGCACGGCGGTCGCCAAGGCGCTCGACCTCGCGGGGCTCGCCGACCGGGCCACCGATCCGATCGAGAGCCTGCCGGACGGCGCCGCGCGGCGGCTGCTCCTCGGCCGAGCGCTCCTCCACGACCCGCAGGTGCTGCTGCTCGACGACCCGTTCAGCGGCCTCGATCCGATTGAGCGGGAGGGCGTGGAGGCCGTCGTGGGCGACGCCCAACTGATGGGCCGCACGGTGCTCGCGGCGCTCGACGACGCCACGGTGCCGCCGTGCTTCACCGACCTCGCGGTGCTGCAGGCGGGCCGGATCGCGGCCGCCGGCGGCTGCTCGATCGACGCCTTCCCCTCCGCCGCCGGCCGGCGGTTCAGGTACCGCTGCGCCTGTCCGGGGCGGGCCGAGGAGGCGGCCGCGGTGCTCCGCCCGCTCGTCGGCGACGTCCGCGTGGCCGACGCCGATCACGTGGAGGCCGCCTGCGAGCCCGCCCGCGTTTCCCCCGCGCGGCTGGTGGCCGCCCTCGTCGCCGCGGAGATTCCCGTCAGCGCCGCCGGGTTCCACCCCGCCTGGACGGCGCAACTGCTCGGGTAGCGGCCGGGCACTACGCGGCGTCGTTCCACGCCCGGCGCACCTCGCCGAGACCCTCCACGCACAGGTCGTAGTCGTGGCTCAGCCGCTCGAAGAGCAGCCGCTCGGCACCCGCGTCGGCCGGCTCGAGCGTGCTCGCGATCCAGTAGGCCTGTTTGCCGGCGGCGCGGAAATCGACGAGGTGATCGGCCCGGCCGAGCCTCCGCAGCCGCTCGACCGCCTCCGGGTAGAGGCCGCTCCAGAACAGCGTGTAGTCGCCGATGTGGCGGTACTCGGCCAGGGCCTCGTCGGGCGAGTGGTCGCGGGCCGCCGCGAACAGCGTGGTGACGTCCGGGGTACCGGGCGCTCCGGGCGCGGGCGCCGCCGACGGATCGTGGCGGAGAAACCGCACGAGCAGCAGGGCGACGTAGTCGACAAGGGGCGGATCGACGACGCCCAGCCTGGCATGGAAGGCGTATTCGGTGAGGCCGCGGAAAAACCGGTCGATGTCGTCTGGGTCGCGGGCGGCGAACATCACAACCTCGCTCGTTCGAGGTGCGTCAGCCATCGGTGCCGGATTCCGTTATACGGCGCGGTTCCCGGGCGGGGCCACCGCAATGTGGCGGGGCGGATGCCGTCAGCGACAGGCGGCGGCGAGGCCCTCGACGAACCGGCCCACGGCGTCGAGGAGTTCATCGCGGGGGCGGCCGGCGGCCTCGGCCACGTGCCGCACGAGCGCCGAACCCACGATCACGCCGTCGGCCACCCCGGCCACCGCCCGTGCCTGTTCGGGCCCGGCGATGCCGAAGCCGACGAGGATCGGCACGTCGGTCTGCGACCGCAGCCAGCGCACCCGGTCGACGAGCCCCGGGGGCAGGTCGGCCCGGGCCCCGGTGACCCCCGCAACCGACACGCAGTAGAGAAAGCCGGTCGACCGCCGGGCGATCTCGGCTGCGCGTTCAGGCGGCGTGGTGGGCGTCACCAGCCGCACGAGCGCGAGGCCGGCCGACCGGCAGGCCGCGTCGAGTTCATCGCTCTCCTCGAGCGGGAGGTCGGGTACGACGAGTCCCGCCAGACCGGCGGCCAGCGAGTCGGCGACGAATCTCGCGATGCCGCGGCGGAAGATGAGCGAGTAACTGGCCATCGCCAGGATCGGCATCCGCACCCGGGCCGCCGCCTCGCGTGCGACGCCGAACACGCCCTCGAGCGTGACGCCCTCCGCGAGGGCCCGCGTGTACGACGCCTGGATCACCGGACCGTCGGCGATCGGATCGCTGTAGGGCACGCCGAGCTCGCACAGCGAGGCCCCGGCCCGGTCGAGCGCCTCGAGCACGGCCACGCACGTGGCCGCGTCTGGATCGCCTGCCGTCACGAACGGGGCGACGGCCTTCGTGCCCGCGGCGCGGTGGGCCGCGAAGACCGCTGCGAGCCTTTCGATCGGGCGGGCCGGCGCCGTGGCTGTCGAGCTCATCGCGCGGCCCCGCCGCCGTCGGCCGCCAGGCCGCGGAGCCGGGCGATCTCGGCCGCGTCCTTGTCGCCCCGGCCCGAGAGGCACACGACGAGGATCTCGTCCGGCGGCCGCCTGGCCGCTTCGCGCGCCGCCCAGGCGAGCGCGTGCGACGTCTCGAGCGCGGGCAGGATCCCCTCGCGACGGGCCACGAGGTCGAAGGCGTCGAGCGCCTCGCCGTCGGTCACGCTCGTGTATTCGACCCGGCCCAGATCACGCCAGTAGCTGTGCTCCGGCCCCACGCCCGGATAGTCGAGCCCCGCCGATACCGAATGCACGTCGGACGTCTGGCCGTCGGCGTCCTGGAGGACGTAGCTCAACGATCCGTGGAGGATGCCCGGGCTGCCGTAGGAGAGGCTCGCCGCGTGGTCGCCCGGCTTCCCGGAGCGGCCCCCGGCCTCGACGCCGACGAGCCGCACCTCGGAGTGGTCGACGAACGGGAAAAACATCCCGGCCGCGTTGCTGCCGCCGCCGACGCAGGCCACGACCGCGTCGGGCAGCCGTCCGAGCTGCCGGCGACACTGGTCGAGCGTCTCCCGGCCGATGACCGCCTGGAAGTCGCGGACGATCCGCGGGAAGGGGTGCGGGCCGACGACCGACCCGATGATGTAGTGGGTCGTCTCCACGGAGCCCATCCAGTCGCGCATCGCCTCGTTGATCGCGTCGCGCAGCGTGCGCGACCCGCTCTCGACGGGCCGCACCTCGGCCCCCATGAACCGCATGGTGCGCACGTTGGGCGCCTGCCGGCGGACGTCCTCGGCCCCCATGTAGACGACGCATTCCAGGCCGAACCGTGCACAGGCCGTCGCCGTGGCCACACCGTGCTGACCGGCGCCCGTCTCGGCGATGATCCGCCGCTTGCCCATCCGGATCGCGAGCAGGCCCTGGCCGAGCGTGTTGTTGATCTTGTGGGCGCCGGTGTGGCTGAGATCCTCGCGCTTGAAATAGATCCGGGCGCCGCCGGCGTGCTCGGTGAGCCGCGGTGCGAAAAGCAGCGGCGTGGGACGCCCCACGAACGCCGCGAGCAATCCGTCGAGCTCGGCGTGGAACGCAGGGTCGGCCTGGGCGGCGGCGTATTCCCGCTCCAGCTGGTCGAGCGCGGCGGAGAGCGTCTCGGGCACGTAGCGGCCGCCGAACCGGCCGAACCGGCCGAGGGCGTCTGGAACACTGGAAATCGCGGGGGGCGGCGTCATCGGCGGCACCCTATCGGGGAGAGCAGGAGCAGTCGCTTCGATTGTAGCCTAATGGGTCGCCGCCACCATCCGCAGAGCGTTCCATGCCCGAACTTCCCGAAGTCGAGACGATGCGGCGCGGCCTGGCCGCCGTCGCCGGTGCGCGGATCGTCGCCGTCGAGTTCCCGCGCAGCCACGTGCGCCCGCTCTCGATCCGTCCCGGGCCCGCGGTGCTCGCGCGCCGGCTGGAGGGCCGCACGATCGCCGACGTCCTCCGGCGCGGAAAACGGGTCGTGCTGGAGCTCACCGGCGCGGCCGGACGCGACGAGCCCCATTGGCTCGCGATCGAGCCGCGGATGACCGGGCTCATGCTCGTGGCCGACCCACCGTCGCCCGAGCACGTGCGGCTCGTGCTCCGGCTCGCCCCCGCCTCCCGGCGCGGCCCCCGCGTCGTGCGGTTCTGGGACCGTCGCGGCCTGGGCACGATCCGGCTCCACGACCGCGCCGCCTTCGAGGCCGCCTGCGGCCCCGCGAGACTCGGGCCGGACGGCCTGGCCGTCGGGGGCGACGACCTCGCGTCGCGCCTCTCCGCGAGCCGCCGCGCGGTGAAGGTGGCGCTCCTCGATCAGCGGGTCGTCGCCGGCATCGGCAACATCTACGCCGCCGAGATCCTGTTTCGTGTGGGCATCGATCCGCGCACGCCGTGCCGTCGCCTCCCCCTCGGCGCCTGGGCACGGCTCGCCGCGGCGATGCGGCACGTACTCGCCGAGGCGGTGCGACTGGAGGGCTCGTCGATCGACGACGAGACCTATCGCACCGCCGACAATCGGCTGGGACGCTTTCAACACGAGCACCGCGTCTACGGCCGTGCGGACGAGCCGTGCACCGCCTGTGGCACGCCGATCGTGCGGCTTGTCCAGGCGCAACGGGCGACGTTCTTCTGTCCGTCCTGCCAGGCACGAGGAGGCTCGGCCCGAACAAACTCCCGCGGGCGGCTTGGGCGCGAGCGCTCTCTGCGGGTACGATGAGGGGGGGTGTGGTCCGCCCGTCGTCCGCCCGGACGCCCCGATACGGAGTCCTCCCATGCCGAACCCACGTCGACCGCTCACCCGCCGCCGCCTCCTCGCCGCGGCGCCGTTGCTCGGGTGCGTTACCCGGCGGGCCGTGCGCGGGGCGGAGCCCGCCGCCTCGGCCGAAACCCTCGCCCAGGCTCTGCACGCCTCGCTCACGCCGGCGCAACGCACCGCGGTGTGCTTTCCCTGGGATTACAGGCACCCGAAATTCGGCCTGTTGCGGACCCGCGTCGCCAACAACTGGAACGCGACCACCCCCACGGTCAGCAGCGACTTCTTCACCCCCGACCAGCGGAGGCTCGTCCGCGACGTCTTCGAGCGGCTCGTGTCTCCCGACTGGCTCGGGCGTTTCGATAAGCAGCTCGAGGACGACACCGGCGGCTTCGGCCACGACCAGTCGGTCGCGCTCATCGGGGAACCCGGCTCGGGAACGTTCCAGTTCCTGCTCACGGGCCGCCACATGACGCTGCGGTGCGACGGCGACTCCGCCGACCACGTCGCCTTCGGCGGCCCGATCTTCTACGGTCACGACGCGGGGGGCTTCAACGAGGAGAGGGACCACGCCGGCAACGTCTTCTGGCCGCAGGCGGTCGCCGTCAACGGCGTGTTCGCGATGCTCGACGGCCGGCAGCGGCAGCAGGCGCTCGTACCCCGGGCGCCGAGGGAGAACGCCGTGGCGTTCCGCGGGGTGGACGTCACGGAGGGCATCGCCGTCACGGACCTGTCGCCCGACCAGCGCGGCGAACTCGACCGCGCGGTCGCGCTCCTGCTCGAGCCGTTCCGCACGGTCGACCGCGACGAGGCCCGCCGCTGCCTCGCGACGCAGGGTGGGCTCGAGGGCTGCCGTCTCGCCTTCTACCGCGACGACGACCTGGGCCACGACGGAGTGTGGGACAATTGGCGGCTGGAGGGGCCGGCGTTCGTGTGGCACTTCCGCGGAGCCCCGCACGTGCACGTGTGGGTGAACGTCGCCGACACGCCCGACATCCCCACCAACGCCTGACACACCGCTCCGCCCGCGTTCTCATGACCGACTGCGTGATCCTCGGAGGCGGCGTGATCGGCCTGTCGATCGCCCGCGAACTCGCCGGCCGCGGCGCGCGGGTGCGGGTGGTCGCCCGCGAGCTCGGCCGCGACACAGCGTCGTGGGCCGCGGCGGGCATCCTACCGCCCGCGCCGGCCGCGACGGCGACCGGCCCCTCCGAGCGGCTCACCGCCTGGAGCGACGGCCTGCATCGGCGCTGGGCCGCCGAACTCCTCGAGGAAACCGGCATCGACACCGAATTGCGCAGGTGCGGCGGGGCTCGCCGCCACGTGC
>RGVT01000019.1 GCA_010027105.1 Planctomycetia bacterium | reverse complement strand
CCGAGGTTTGCCTCGACCGCGACGCTCGGCCTCCAGCCGCGTTCAGCTTCACTCCCACCGCGGCGGCCCACGGCTCCTCGAGCGTGCGCCGACCCCTCGCCCCCGTCGCCTGATGGACCAATCCGTCGCTCCAGCTGTCTCGGAAAATCTCTAGTCGGTGCTCCAGTCGCTGCGGGGGCCGGCATCGATCCGCAGCGCCGCAGCGGCACACGCCTCGATCCGGGCCCGCTCGGCGGCCACCGCCGCGCCGGCATGGTGCTCGAGCACGAGGTCGAACGCGACGCCCGCACGCGGCGCGAGTGGCACGACGCGACCCTGCGTTTCCTCGAACGAGCGCGGGTTCGGGTAGTTCGTGGCGGGCTCGAGGCCCGTCACGTAGCCGTCGGCCAGGCCTCCCTGGTTTTTCCAGAGCGTGAAGCAGGGCAGTTCCGCCGTCCGCCACGACAGGCTCGCCGCCTGTGTGCCATCGGGCGCCACGAGCAGCGCGGTCGCGCGGCCGTTGGTATCGGGCACGAGCCTCATGAAGTGCACCTGTTCGCCCCGGCCCGGCTGCGGCGCGGCGTAGCGATTCCATGTGGCCACGTCGGGCACGGCGGCCGCGTCGCGCGGGGCGAGTTCGGCGAGCGGCACCACCACCTCCGCGCCGGCGCCCAAGAGCGGGGGACCGAGATTCACGTGGTACAGCATCTGGATCGTCGTCGGACGGTCGGAGAGGTTCTCGACCGTGTCGCTCCAGGCGACCCGCGGCGCGTGCGCGGAAATCGTGAGCGTCGTCCGCATGCGCAGCGCATGACACAAAAACCGCGTCTCGTCGACCGCTCCCGAGAGCGTGACGGTGCCGGCGGTGTCGTCGAGCACGACCGCCACGTCGTGCGCCGGCAGGTTCGCGATCCGGCCGTGCAGGCCGTGCACGAGCCGGCCGTGGGCGCCGAAGTCGGGCGCGCCGTTGCTCACGAGCCCGCAGCGGGCCATGAGTTCGTCGAACCCGTCGAGCCAGCCGAGCCCCGACGGCTCGCCGAGCGGCACGAACCGCGGATGCACCGGGCCTCGCACGGGCGACCGCCAGCCGAGTTCCGTCGCACCCGACCACATCGTCCGGATGCCGAGGCCCCGGTCGGGCAGCACGACCACGCGGGTCGGGCCAGCCGCGAGCTCGACCGAAAGGACGCCCTGGGAACGTCCGCCCCGCAGCCGCGTAGCCCGCACCGCGAGCCCGCCCAGCGATTCCGCCACCTCGCCTTCGATCCGCACCACCTTCCGCGCCATGGCCGCTCCGCTCCGGTGCCGCGGCCGGTCGCGCCGGGCCGCGGCAGCGTACCGCCGCGCCGTCGCGTTCGGCCACCGTCTGCTAGGATTTCGCCGCTCCGGAGCCCCGTCATGCCCCCCGCGCCGATCGCCGTCGTTCTCGCCGCCGGCAAGGGCACGCGTATGGGGAGCGACCTGCCGAAGGTGCTCCACGAGGCGGCCGGTAGGCCGCTCGTCGCGTGGGTGCTCGACGCCCTCGCAGCAGCCGGCATTCCGGATCGGATCGTGGTGGTGGGGTACGGCGCCGACCTGGTCGAGCGGGCCCTCGCCGGCCTGCCGGGGGTGTCGTTCGCGCTCCAAGAGGAGCAGCGCGGCACCGGCGACGCCGTGGCGGCCGCTGCCGACGCGATCCGGGCCCGCCTGGCCGCCGATCCGCCCTCCAGCCGCCGCCCCGTGGTGATCGTGTGCGGCGATTCGCCGATGCTCCGCGCGGAGAGCGTGAGGGGCCTGCTCGAGGCGTGGGTCGCCCGCGGCGCCTCGTGCCTGCTCGGCAGCGCGATCACGGCCGATCCGACGGGCCTCGGCCGGATCGTGCGCGACGCCTCCGGCCGCTTCCAGCGAATCGTGGAGCAGAGGGACGCCACCCCGGCGGAGCGGGCGATCGACGAGGTCAACATGAGCACCTACGTGTTCGAAGCCCGCGACCTGCTCGAGTCGCTCGCCGCGCTCCGGCCCGACAACGCCGCCGGCGAGTTCTACATCACAGACTGCCCCGGCATGCTCCTGCGGGCGGGCCGTGACGTCGACGCCGTCGCCTGCCTCGACGCCAGCGAGACGCTCTCGGTGAACACCCCGGCACAGCTCGCGGCCGTCGCCGCAGCCTTGCAGGACCGCGCTCCGAAGGGCACAGTGGGGGCATGAACGATCTCAAGATCTTCAGCGGATCGGCGAACGTCCCGCTCGCCCAGGACATCTGCCGCTACCTGAACCTGCCGATGGGCAAGATCTCGCTCGGCCGGTTTCCCGACGGCGAGATCTCCTGCAAGATCGACGAGGACGTGCGCGGCCGCGACGTGTTCATCGTCCAGCCCACCTGCCCGCCGGTGAACGAGCAGCTGATGGAGCTGCTCGTGATGATCGACAGCTTCAAGCGGGCGAGTTCCTACCGGCTGACGGCGGTGATCCCCTACTTCGGCTACGCCCGCCAGGACCGCAAGGACTCCGGCCGCGTGCCGATCACGGCCAAGCTCGCGGCCAACCTAATCACCCGGGCCGGCGCCGACCGCGTGCTGGCGATGGACCTGCACGCCGCCCAGATCCAGGGCTTCTTCGACGTCCCGGTGGACCACCTCTACGCCGCCCCGGTGCTCAACAACCACTTCCAGTCGATGGAGCTCAAGCCCGACGAGATCGTGGTGGTGAGCGCCGACGTGGGGGGCATCAAGCGGGCGGTCGGCCACGCCAACCGGTTCGCCGCGCCGCTGGCGATCATCGACAAGCGGCGGCTCTCCGCCGACACCACCAAGAGCGCGAACATCATCGGCGCCACCGTGGAGGGGAAGGTGGCCCTGATGTTCGACGACATGATCAGCACGGCCGGCTCGATCTGCTCGGCCGCCGAGGTGATCCACGCCCACGGCGCCCGCGCGATCTACGCGGCCGCCACCCACGGGCTGCTGGTCGGCCCGGCCGTGGAGCGGCTCCGCTCGGCTCCCTTCGCCGGGATCATCGTCACCGACTCCATCCCGCTCACTCCCGGCAAGATGCTGCCGAACGTCACCGTGCTCTCCGTCGCCAGCCTCCTCGGCCAGGCCATCAAGCGGATCCACCGCAACGAGTCGGTCTCGATGATGTTCCAGTGAGGCCGGGCCGGTTTTTCCCGGCCGGCCGGCGGTTTGGCTTGCGAACCGCCCCGGCCGTGGCACAATACCGGGCTCGAATCGAGGAGTTTCCATGAGCGACACGCTCGAAGTCGTCCCGCGTCAGGCCACCGGATCCCGCGAGAGCCGCCGGCTCCGCGGGAAAGGGCTCGTGCCCGCGATCCTCTACGGCCACGGGGAGAAGTGCGTCGAACTGGCCGCCGCCCGCGAGGCGCTCGAGGCCGTCGTCCGGCACGGCGGCCGGATCGTGGATCTCAAGGGCGCCGTCAGGGAGAAGGCGCTGATCCGCGAACTGCAGTGGGACACCTACGGCGTCCGGCCGCTCCACGTCGATCTGCTGCGGGTCAGCAAGACCGACCGGATCAAGGTCAAGGTGCCGATCGACCTCAAGGGGGAGGCGCCCGGCCACCGATCCGGCGGCGTCGTCACGCTGCTCGTCCACGAGATCGAGATCGAGTGCACGCCCGACACGATTCCCGAGAGGATCCACGCCCAGATCGGCGGTCTCGAGCTCGGCGGCATGGTCAAGGCCCACGACCTGGAGCTGCCACCGGGAGCGCGGGTCACGCACGCCGGCGACGAGACGATCGTGACCTGCGTGCTGCCGGCCAAGAAGGGTGAGGAGCCCGCCGCGGCGGCCGCGGCGGCCGAACCCGAGTTGATCGGCCGCAAGCCGGCCGAGGAAGGAGAGGGAGAAGCGGCCGAGGGCTGAGCACCGCCCGGAGAGCGGAGCCGGCGCCCAGCCTGACGTGCACACGTGAAACTGATCGCGGGGCTCGGCAACCCGGGGCGCGCCTACGAGGGGACGCGGCACAACGTCGGCTTCGACGTGCTGGAGATCCTCGCCCGCCGCGCCGGAGAGCCGGTCCGGCGGGCCCGATTCCAGGGCGAGACGGCCCAGGTGACGCTCCGCGGGCGGCCCGTGCTGCTGCTCTGGCCCCTCACGTGGATGAACCTCAGCGGGGCGAGCGTGCTCGCGGCCCGAGACTTCTACAAGATCGACCATGACGACATCCTGGTGCTCTGCGACGACTTCCAACTCCCCATCGACACGATCCGTCTCCGGGCGAGCGGGACGGCCGGCGGCCAGAACGGCCTCGCCGACGTGCTCGCGCGGCTGGGTACCACGGCCGTTCCCCGGCTGCGGATCGGCATCGGGCCGGTGGCGGCGGGCTGGAAGCCGGCCGACTTCGTGCTCGGGCGGTTTCCCCACCACGAGCGCGAGGCCGTGAACGTGATGCTGGAACGCGCCGCCGACGCCGCCGAGGAATGGGTGGCCCTGGGCATCGAGCCCGCGATGAACCGCTACAACTGACCTTGTGACAGTCCCCCGACCAAGCCCCGAAACGTCCCCGAAAGTCCCCGAGGAGCATCGAGCAGATGGCCGCGAAGCAGACCCATGTGTACGAGGGCATGTTCATCCTCGACCCCGCGAAGTACGCCCGCGATCCCGCCGCGACGAGCCAACAGATCGGCGAGATGATCGTGCAGAACGGCGGCACGGTGCTCGCCTCGAGGCTGTGGGACGAGCGCAAACTGGCCTACCCGATCGGCGGCCACAAGAAGGGGATCTACTGGCTCGCCTACTTCACGATGGCCGGCGGCGGCATCGCCCCGCTGGAGCGGCAGTGCGAGATCAACGACGACATCATCCGCAAACTGATCCTCAAGGTGGACCCCCGGATCGCCGACGCCCTCGTGCAGCACGCCCTGGCCGGCGAGGCCGCGGCCCGGCGTTCGGCCCCGGCCGCGGCGGCAGCCGACTGACCCGCCGGCCGCTTGCCAGACGGGCCGGCGGGCGGTATCCTTCTCCCAGTTGTACAGAAGTTCAGTTCACCAGGCACGGAGGACGATTCCATGGCCAGCTTCAATCGGGTGATCCTGCTCGGCAACGTGACCCGCGATCCCGAACTCCGCTACATCTCCAGCGGCACCGCCGTCACCGACATCGGCCTGGCGGTCAACGACCGCCGCAAGACGGCCAGCGGAGAGTGGGTGGAGGAGACCACGTTCGTCGACGTCACGCTCTGGGGCCGCACGGCCGAGATCGCCGGCGAATACGTCACGAAGGGCTCGCCGCTCCTGATCGAGGGCCGGCTCAAGCTCGACACGTGGGAGAAGGACGGCAAGAAAAACTCCAAGCTCCGCGTGGTCGGCGAGAAGATGCAGCTGCTCGGGTCGCGGTCCGGCGGCGGCGACGGCCCCCGCGGCAAGGCCCGGACGGCCGGAAAAGCGGGCGGGCCGCCCGACGACGAGGGTGTCCCGGCCGGCGAGTATGATGGCGGGCCCTCCGGCGCTGCCGGTGGCACCGACGACGACATTCCGTTCTGAACCCCGCCCACCACACCCCGATCATTCGTCCGCTCCGTCACACCGGTTCGTCAAGGAGACTCCCATGCCCACGAAGGAACGGCCCACGGTGGCCGCCGCCAGCGCCACGCACCTTCCGAAGGGAAAGCGGGGCGGCATCGAACTCCTGCTCATCCACAACGTCGAGCACCTCGGCAAGCAGGGGGAGGTGGTCGAGGTACGGCGGGGCTACGCGGCCAACTACCTGCTGCCGCAGGGGCTCGCCACCGTCGCCACCGAGCATCACAAACGGATGGTCGAGAAGCACCGGGCGAAGCTCGAGGAGATCGCCCGCGAGCGGCTCGCCGGCCTGCGCGGGCTGCTGGCCGAGCTGGCCCGGACGAGCGTCACGATCGAGGCCAACGCCAACGACGAGGGTCACCTCTACGGCTCGGTCGGTCCGGCCGAGATCTCGCGCTCGCTCAAGCAGCAGGATCTGATGGTCTCGCCCGACCAGATCGTGCTCCAGGGGCCGCTCAAGGAGGTCGGGCTCTACACCGTGAAGGTGCGGCTGGCGGCGGAAGTGGAGGGTGATCTGAAGGTGTGGGTGGTGCCCGCCAGCGGCGACGCCGGCGGAAAGTAGTCCGTTCATCCGCCGCAGGGAGGCCGGAGCGATGGTTTCATCGCGGGAAGCGGGCGCGCGGGACGCCGGGCGGCGCGGGCAGCGCCGTGGGCGCGACGAGGCTGTTCCGGACGCCGCAGGCCGCGATCGCCCGGCCAACGTCGACGCCGAGCGGGCGGTGCTCGGCAGCATCCTGCTCAAGCCCGACGTGTGCGACGACGTGTCGCTCGTGGTCCGGCCCGAGGACTTCCACGACGAGGCCCACCAGATCCTCTACCGCCACCTGCTCGACCTCAACGAGGGGGGCAGGCGGGTCGACGCCACGATCCTGCTCGAACGGCTCCGGTCGAAGGGCGACCTGGAGCGGGTCGGCGGCTCCCCGGCGCTGGCCGACATCCTCCAGGCGGTGCCCCACGCGGCCCACGCCACCCACTACGCGCAGATCGTGCGCGACAAGGCGATGCTGCGGTCGATCATCGACGCCAGCACCGACATCCTGCGCGACGCCTACGACTCGGCCGACGAGCCCCGCGAGCTGCTCGCCCGGGCCGAGTCGCGGATCTTCGAGATCCTCGAGCACCGCAGCTCCGCCGAGGCCAAGCCGATCGACACCGTGCTCACCGACGTGATGGTGCGGATGGACGCCCGGATGAAGCATGAGAAGACGCTGGGGGGCGTCGAGACCGGCTTCCGTGAACTCGACACGCTCTGCGGCGGCCTGCACAACTCCGAGCTGATCATCCTCGCGGCCCGCCCGAGCATGGGGAAGACGGCCCTGGCGATGAACATCGCCGACCACGTCGCCATCCAGGCCCGGCAGCCGGTGCTGTTCGTGAGCCTCGAGATGGCCTGCCTCGAACTCGCCGACCGGCTCCTCTGCTCGTCGGCCCAGGTCAACGGCCACCGCCTCCGCAACGGCACGATCTCGCAGGAGGACCGGCGCCGCCTCGTGCAGAAATCGGCCGAGATCAGCTCCGCGCCGCTCTACATCGACGACACCCCGGGCCGCACGCTCACCGAGATCGCGGCCGTGGCCCGCCGGCTCAAGCGGCGGCAAGGGCTCTCTCTCGTGGTCATCGACTATCTGCAACTCATCGAGCCGGACAATCCCCGCGATCCCCGGCAGGAGCAGGTGGCCCGGATCGCCCGCCGGCTGAAGACGATGTCGCGCGAGCTCGACATCCCGGTCCTCTGCCTGGCCCAGCTCAACCGCCAGGCGGAGATGGCCCGCGACAACAAGCCGCGGCTCCACCACCTGCGCGAGTCGGGCGCCATCGAGCAGGACGCCGACGTGGTGATGTTCGTGCACCGCGAGGAGTACTACCAGACCACCGACGAGGACCGCGAGCGGGTGAAGGGGCAGGCCGAGATCATCGTCGCCAAGCAGCGCAACGGCCCGACCGACGACGTCAAGCTCCTCTGGCAGCAGGAGTTCACCCGGTTCGTGAACCTCGAGCACCGGCCGTACGACGAGTTCGAGCAGTTCTCCTCACTGTGACCGGCGGCGGTCGGTGCCGGGGCGGACGTCGAGATCGAGGCCGTCGTCCTCGCCGCGGTCGAGCCGCTCCCAGGCGATCGCGCCCATCGCCGCGTTGTCGGTGCACAGTTCCCGCGGCGGGATCACGACCGTCACGCCGCGGTCGCGGCCGAGGCCCTCGAGCGACTCGCGGAGCAGCCTGTTCGACGTCACGCCACCCCCGACGAGGAGCGTGCGGCAGCCGGTCTTTTCGAGCGCGAGCCCGACCTTCGCGAGGATCGCGTCGACCGCCGCCCGCTGGAACGATGCGGCGAGATCGGCCCGCCGCCGCCCTGTGGGTGGCGGCGAGTCCGCCGGGGCGCCGGGCGGCCGCACGAGGTAGCGGAGCGCCGTCTTCAGGCCGCTGAAGCTGAGATCGAGCCGGTCGTGATCGTTCGCGAGCGGCCGGGGCAGCCGGTGGGCGCGGGGGTCGCCGCCGGCGGCCGCGCGCTCGATCTCCGGGCCGCCGGGGTATCCCAGGCCGAGCAGGCTCGCCGCCTTGTCGAAGGCCTCGCCGGCCGCGTCGTCGATCGTGCCGCCGAGCCGCACGAGGTCGAGCGGCGACCGCACGAGAAAGAGCGTGGTGTGGCCGCCGCTGGCCACGAGGCCCACGCACGGGTCGCGGACCGCGTCGGGCCGGGCCAGCCTGCAGGCGTAGAGGTGGGCGGCGATGTGATCGTAGCCCACGAGCGGCACGCCGCGGACGGCCGCGATCCCCTTGGCCGCCGCGAGCCCGACGAGCAGCGACCCGACGAGCCCGGGCCGCACGGCCACCGCCACCGCCTCGAGATCGCTCCTACCGACCGCCGCCCGCCCGAGGGCCTCGTCGATCACGGGAATGATCCGCTCGACGTGCGCGCGCGAGGCCACCTCCGGCACCACGCCCCGCCAGCGGGCATGGAGCGCGTCCTGGCTGGCGACCACGCTCGAGAGCACGGCGCGCTCCCGCGTCACCACGGCCGCCGCCGTCTCGTCGCACGTGGTCTCGATCGCCAGCAGCGGCATTGCGGGAACCTCGTGGAGAAAGTCGGCCGCCGCTGGATGCGGCGGCAGTCGACCCGGGAAACCCTCGGCGTTTCCCGCGGTCGACTTCGTGGAAAAAGGCCATGGAGGGCTTTTTCCACGGGAGGTCAGAAGTCGTACCAGATGCCGAAGCCGTAGCGGTTCTGGTTGTAGAACACGAACTCGTACTGCGGATCGGAACCGTAGAGGTATTCGAAGCCCAGCCGGAAGAGCTTCTCGCTGCGGCGGCCGCGCCACGCCCAGCCCACCTGCGCGCAGACGTTGCCGCCCCAGTCCAGTTCCTGCCGCGACATCCCGTTGACGGCCAGGAAGGGCGCGCCGAGGGGCCCGGTGGGCCGGGCCTGGATCAGTTCGGTGCCGAACTGGAATTCCCAGGGCTGCGAACCGCCCGCGTTGTAAAACGCCCAGCCGACCTCGCCGTAGAGCCGCATCCAATCGAGCGGATACCAGGAATTGCCCCACACGATGCAGTCGCGGACGTAGTTGACCCGGGGAAACCAGGGATACTTGAGCATCGCCTCGTCGCCGAGGTGGGCGCTGTTGTGGTAGTAGGCGAGCTTCGTCTGCCAGCGGCCCACGCCGTACACGATCGGCACGCCGAACCGGTAGTCTGAGCTGCGCAGGTCGCGATCGTCCTGCGGATCGAGACGCACGAACGCCGCGCCCTCGATCTGCACCTCGAAGCCCTGGGGATGCACGACGGGGTCGGAGCCGTACCGCAGGATCGAGACGCGGGCCCCGAGCGTCGTGTCCCAGAGCGTGCCCTCCTGGCGGGCGGGATCGAACACGCCAGGATCCGTGTCGTCGTACATCACGCTGCCGATCCGTGGCTCCTTGGGCCCCGCGAGATAACTCGTGTAGATGAGATTGTTCGGCAGGATCTGCCAGAACCACGGCTGGGGCGCCCAGAGATCGGTGAAGCACTCCGGAAACGCCGCGTTCGGCACGAGGCAGTCGTCCGTGCACGACGGCATCTCCTCGTAGGGGACGTCGAGGACGACCGGTCCGTGCGGACTCGTCGGCGGCAGCGAGAGGACCTGCGGCGGCGGGATGACGTCGACCGGCCGCCCACCGCGCGCGCAGCCGCCGATCCGGTCAGGAAGACGGCCAAGACCGCCACGACGGCAGGATGGTTGCACGGCCGCATGGGTGCTGCGAAACTTTCGGGACTGTAGGGGCCGGGCGGCCCGGTGACACAGTCAGATCGGCATCCGCGTCGGAGGGGCCGGTGGCGGAACCACGGAGAACGTGAATCCGCCGCCGTTTCCTGAAAGTCACGCTCCACCGCAGACCAGCCCCCCTCGCCACGCTGCCACGCCCCCCGAGCACACCTCCATGCCCCCGTCGCAGCCCCCGCCCGACAGTCACACCGCATCCGTCCCGCCCGTCCCGGGCGATGCGGTGGCGGGCGCTTTGGGCAGGATCCCCAGCGGACTGTTCGTCGTGACCTGGCGCGAAGTTGGCCGCGATCGCGGCATGCTGGCAAGCTGGGTCATGCAGGCCGGGTTCGCGCCGCCGGCTGTAACCATCGCGATCGCCCCCGGCCGCGATCTGTTGCCGGCGGCCGCCGCCGGCGCGGCACTCGCGGTAAACATCCTCGGGGAGTCGCAGCGGCCGCTCCTGGCCCGGTTCGGCAGGGCGCCGGCGCAGGGCGAGGATCCGTTCGCGGGGATCGAGATCGTGCGCACGCCGGCCGGCAACGCGGCCTTCCCCGACGCGGCGGGCTGGCTCGAGGGCCGCCTCGTCGCGCGGGCGGACGCCGGCGACCATGCCGTCGTCGTGGTCGCCGTCGTCGCTGCGGCCATCGGCCGCAGCGACGCGCCGCTCGTGCACCTGCGGAAGAACGGGCTTCGCTACTAGGCGTCCGGAAGGTCCCGACCCATGGTGCCGCCCTCATACCCTGACCGGATCGGCGCCACGGATGTGACGGTCGTCTCACCCGGGCGGGTGAACCTGATCGGCGAGCACACCGACTACAACGACGGCTTCGTGCTCCCGCTCGCGATCGAGCGCGGCCTGGAGATCGCGGTCCGGCGCAGGACCGGTTCCACCGTGCGCCTGCTCAGCGATCGCGGCGGCCCGGCGATCGACATCGACGTCGGCCGGCCGCTCGTGGCCGGCACTCCCTGCTGGACCCGTTACGCCGCGGGCGTGATCGCCGGCTTTCAGCGGCTGGGGTGGACCATTCCCGGATTCGAGGCCCTGATCACGGCCGATCTCCCGGTGGGAGGCGGGCTGAGCAGCAGCGCCGCCCTCGAGGTCGGGATCGCGACGGTGATCGAGGCGCTCTGCGGCCGGGCCCTCGATCCGGTCGACAAGGCACTCCTCTGCCA
The DNA here is from genome assembly GCA_010027105.1 of Planctomycetia bacterium. GTDB lineage: Bacteria > Planctomycetota > Planctomycetia > Pirellulales > UBA1268 > RGVT01. The sequence goes on along the minus strand of RGVT01000019.1, from coordinate 5,436 downwards.
GCGGGCCGAACACGAATTCGCGGGCGTGCCGTGCGGGCTCATGGACCAGCTGGCCGTGACCTGCGGACGTCGCGGGCACGCGCTGCTCGTCGACTGCCGCAGCCGGGACGTCCGGCCCGTGCCCCTCGGCGACGAAATCCGCATCCTGGTGATCGACAGCGGCGTGAAACACGCGCTCGGCGACGGAGGGTATGCGACCCGCCGGCGGGAATGCGAGACGGCCGCCCGGCTCCTCGGCGTGAAGGCGCTCCGCGACGTAACGCCCTTGCAACTCGCCGAAGCGGAGCGGCGCCTCCCGGAACCGGAGCGACGGAGGGCCAGGCACGTCGTCACCGAAAACGAACGGGTCCTGTCCTTCGTGGCGGCGGCCGAGCGGGCCGACTGGCCCACGGCCGGCAGGCTGATGAATGCGAGCCACGCCTCGCTCCGCGACGCGTTCGAAGTCTCGTGCCGCGAACTCGACCTCATCTGCGATGCCGTCGGCGACGTCGACGGCGTGTACGGCCGCCGGATGACCGGCGGCGGATTCGGGGGCTGCGCCGTGGCGCTCGTCGACGCGACCCGGGCGGATGCCGTGGAGGCGGCCGCCACCACGGCGTGCACCGCGGCGCTCGGCCACCCGCCGACCATGTTTCTCACGCACGCCGCGGCGGGAGCGGCGACAGACCTCGTTTCGCGCGATATCATACCGCCCGGTCGTTGATCGCGCACGGGGTTTCACCCGGTCTTCGAGGATGCATCGCATGGGATCGATCCGCAGTTTTCTGCTGACGGGATTGCTGATCACGGTCGTCGCCGGATGCTCGCAGCCACCCGGCACCCCCGCGGCGGTGCCGCCGCCGGGCCCGTCCGCCACCGGCCCGGGCGGAACCAAACGCTTCGTGTTCATCACCAACGGCGACGACCCGTTCTGGGACGCCTGCAACGCCGGGCTCGTGGAAGGGGCGAAGCGGGCGGGCCTGGCCGGCAAGGGGCTCACGGCCGCGATGGACAAGGGCAACGGCACGGCCCAGGGACAGATCGAGAAATTGCGCCAGCTCGCGAGCCAGCCCGACGTCGCGGGCGTGGCCATCTCGGTGATCCAGGCCGAGAACGCGGCGATCGTCGACGAGATGAGGAATCTCGCCGCGAAGGGGGTGAAGGTGATCACGGTCGACGGCGACGTGAACCGCGGCATGTTCCGCGACGCGAGGCCGTATTACATCGGCACCGACAACATCGTCGGCGGCCGCCTCCTCGGCGCGGCCGCGAAGGCGATCCTCGTCGCCCGCGGCAGGGCGTCCGGCGGCTACGTGCAGTTCGCGGGCTTCACCGACAACGACAACGCCCGCGCCCGGATGAACGGCTTCAAGGAGGCGGTCGGCGACGGCTTCAAGGAGGCCGACCGGATGAGCGACGAGATGGACCTCGCCCGGGCGCGCGACAACGTCCGCACCGCGCTGGTCAACCATCCCGACCTCGTGGCGCTCGTGGGCATCTGGGCCTACAACGCCCCGGCGATCGCGGAGGTGGTGGAGGAGCGGAAGGCCCGCGACCGGATCACCACCGTCACGTTCGACGCCCAGGCCGTGGCGATCGAGCGGATGGCCGCCGGCCAGATCGACGCGATGGTCGTCCAGAATCCGTTCGAGATGGGGATCCAGACCGTCCGGCTCCTGCTCGCGATGCAGGAGGGGGATGACGCGACGATCAAGGAGATGTTTCCGAATGCGGGCCAGCCCGACGGCGACATCCACACCACGGGCCTGCGGCTGATCGTGCCCGACTCCGACCCGCTCGTGAAGCCCGTCGACGTTCCGGGCTCCGGCCATGAATACCTCCCGCTCTCGAAATTCCGCGCGTGGCTCGCCACCTACGGCCTGACGAGTTCCTGACGGGCTGTCCGCCCTCCACGCCCCGCGGAACCACGCATGGCCGCTTCCGATTCGACGTCCTCCGGCGGATGGCTTCTCAGGCGCAGCGAGTGGGCCCTGCTCGCGGCGATCCTCGTCGCCGTGGTGCTCACGGCCCTCGTCGACGCCAACCACTCCTACTGGTTCCAGCCGCTCACGAGCCTGCGCGACATCGCCCGCAGCACCGCGATGCTGGGGATTTTCGCGCTCGGAGCCTCGGTGGTGATCATCGCCGGCGGCATCGACCTGTCGGCCGGCTCGATGATCGCGCTCTCGGCGACCGTCTGCGCCGCGACGATGCTCGCGCTCGCGCCGGCCGAGATGGTCGGCTTCAAGCCGGTGGGCGGGGCCGTGGTGGCGGCCGGCTGCCTGGCGAGCCTGCTCGCCGGATTCCTCGTCGGCACGCTGCACACCTGGCTGATCACGGCGGTGCGACTGCCCCCGTTCATCGCCACGCTCGCCACGCTCGTCGGCCTGCGGAGCCTGGCCCGCGCCCTCGCCACCAGCACCACGGCGGCGCTCCTGCCGACGAAGAACAGCCAGATCAACGTCTACGATCCGATGTTCAAGTTCGTCCGCGACAACGTCTGGATCCCGGTGGCCGTGTGTGGGCTGCTGGCGTTCGTCACCTGGCTCCTGCTCACGCGCACGGTGCTCGGCCGCCACGTCCACGCCCTCGGCGGCAACGAGCAGGCCGCCCGCCTCGCCGGCATCCGCACCGAGAACGTGAAGTGGTTCGCCTACTGCTACGGCGCGATGACGGCGGCCCTCGCGGGGCTGTTCTACGTGGCCAACGAGTCGGTGGCCGCCCCGGCGATCCAGGCCCGCGGGCACGAGCTCAACGCGATCGCCGCGGCCGTGGTCGGCGGCTGCTCGCTCTCCGGCGGCGTCGGCACGGTGCCGGGCACGGTGCTCGGCACGGTGTTCCTGCGGGTGGTGATCGACGCGGTGTCGAAGGTGATCAAGACGGAGGCCGAGATCTACGAGGGGCTGATCGTGGGCGTGGTCGTCGTGCTGGCCGTCACGTTCTCGCAGGTGGGCCAGCTCGCGAAGGGGGGCCGGCGGCTGTTCCCCGGCCTGCTCGGCCTGTGCGCCATCCCCACGCTCGCCCTGCTCGTCGGCGGTGTGGTCGCGATGACCGCGGCACCGCGGGCCGGCATCACGGCCGGGCTCGCCGCGCTCGCCCTGCTCGTGGCCCTGCGGTTCTGGGAAGGCCGGCAGGCGGCCGCGGCGAGGCCCGCATGACCGCCGCCCCGGCCGAGCCCGCGAGCGCCGAGCGGGCGATCCTCATGCGGGGGATCACCAAGCGGTTTCCCGGCGTCGTCGCGCTCGACGACGTGTCGCTCGAGGTCCGGAAGGGGGAACTCCACGCCATCTGCGGCGAGAACGGCGCCGGCAAGAGCACGCTCATGAAGATCCTCTCGGGCGTGTATCGGCCCGACGCGGGCGTGCTCGAGATCCACGGCCGGCCAGCGGATTTCGGCGGCACCCGCGACGCGGAGCGGGCCGGCGTCGCGATCATCCACCAGGAATTGAACCTCGTCGAAGACCTCTCCGTGGCGGCCAACGTGTTTCTCGGCCGCGAGAGGCGCACGCCGCTCGGCCTCGTGGACGACCGGGCGATGGAGGCGGAGACCGCCCGGCTGCTCGAGACGCTCGAATGCCGGGTGGGGCCGCGGACGCGGGCGGGCAGCCTGCGCGTGGGCGACCAGCAGCTCGTCGAGATCGCGAAGGCGCTCTCGCTCGACGCCTCGATCCTCGTGATGGACGAGCCGACGAGCGCGCTCACGGAAGCCGAGTCAGCCCGGCTCGAGCGCACGATCAACAGGCTCCGCGAGCGCGGCACGACGATCCTCTCCATCTCGCACAAGATGGAGGAGGTGTTCAGGCTCGCGGACCGGATCACGGTGCTCCGCGATGGCCGTCACGTCCGCACCGTCGACCGCGCCGCCACGGCGCCCAAGGAGATCACCGGCTGGATGGTGGGCCGCGAGATCGCGGAGCACTCGTTCCACGAACCGCGGCCGCGCGGCGAGCCGCTCCTCGAGGTCCGCCATCTCACGCTCCCCTGGCCCGGGCATCCCCGCGGCTACCGCCTTTCCGACGTCTCCCTCGACCTTCACGCCGGCGAGATCGTGGGGGTGGCGGGCCTGATGGGCGCGGGCCGCACCGAGCTTCTGGAGACGATCTTCGGCGTCTCGCCCCCCACGTGGACCGGCGAGATTCGGCTCGCCGGCCGCGGCGTGAGGTTCGAGCACCCGCGCGAGGCCTGCGCCGCCGGCGTCGCGATGGTCACCGAAGACCGCAAGCGGCTCGGCCTCTTTCCCGATCTCGACGTCGCCGGCAACGTGAGCCTGTGCAGCCTCCGCGAGGCGGTCACCGGCGGCTTCCTGAGCCGCAGCCGCGAGGAGGCGCTCGTGGCCGGCCCGCTCCGCGACACGGGCGTGAAGACGCCGGGACCGCATGCCTCGATCATGGGGCTCTCCGGCGGCAACCAGCAGAAGTGCATCATCGGCCGCTGGCTGCTCACGCGGCCGCGGATCCTCCTGCTCGACGATCCGACCCGCGGCATCGACGTGGGGGCGAAGGCCGAGCTCTACGGGCTCATCGACCGCCTCTGCCGGCAGGGCATGGGGGTGCTGCTCACGTCGAGCGAACTGCCGGAGCTGCTCACGCTCTCCGACCGGATCGTGGTGCTCGCCGAGGGGCGGCTGACCGCCGAATTTCCGCGGGGCCGGGCCACCGAGCACCGGATTCTCGAGGCGGCGACCGGCTCATGAGCCGACGTACCGGGCCACGATCGCGCGGGCCCGGGCCTCGTCCCGCGTGCCCGACACGATCGTGCGGCCGTCGGCGAACACGGCCAGTTCGATCCCGGGCTCGACGGCGGCTCGGACGATCCAGGGATTTCCGCTGACAGCTGCCGCGGCGGCGAGCCGCGAGGACAGTGCCCCGAGATCGACGCCTTCCCGGGCGGGCATCACCTGCACGGCATCGCGGCCACAGAGCGCCGTCGGCCGGCCGCCGAGCCGCCCCTCGAGCCACGGACAATCGCCGCTCCGACAGGTCGGGCAGCCCTGCTCGGCGAGTGCGGCCAAGTCGATCGTGCGCCACACGTTCGCCCACAGGTCGCACACGAGCATCCGGCTCGCGATCGTGTCCCGGACGCCCACGAGCAGCTTGATCGCCTCGAGCGCCTCGACCGCGCCCACGACGAGCGCCGCGGGGCCGAGGATGCCCGCCGTGTCGCACGTGGGCAGCGCACCCGGCGCGGGTGGATCGGGCACGAGGCAACGCAGGCAGGCCGTGCGGCCGGGCACGATCGTGAGCACCCGCCCCTCGGCGCCGATCGCCCCGCCATACACCCAGGGCACGCCGCTTGTGCACGAATATTCGTTGACGAGATACCGCGCCTCGAAGTTGTCGGTACCGTCGACGATCACGTCGACACCGCCGAGCAGGCGGTCCACGTTCGACGCCGTCAGGTCGGCGACGACCGGCTCGATCGCCGCCGCGGAGTTGATCGCCCCGAGGTGCCGCCCCG
>RGVT01000180.1 GCA_010027105.1 Planctomycetia bacterium | reverse complement strand
TCGCGGCCTGCCGCCGTTTCGGCGACGTCGCGCGGGCGGCGGCTGGGGCGGGAGCCACCTCCGGCACGGTGGGCCTCGCCAGCCTCGACGCCTGCAGCCTGAGGCTCTCCCGGCGGAGCCGCTCCTGGTAGAGCGACGTCTGCTGCAGCATGGCGAGCCGCTCCCGACTGCGGAGCCGCAGCGCGGCCTCGTCGAAGAGATTGTCGGCTTCGTCGTCCCGCCGCGGCTCGGCCGGGCGGGCGGGCTGCGGCGGCTCCGGCAAAGTGTCCGGCTGGAGCGGAGCCGATTCAGCGGCCGGTTCTTCGGCGGGGGGTCGCGGGCCGGACGGCCGTCCACCGGCGTCCGGCTCCGGGGCCTCTTCGGGCACCGCCAGCTCGAAGCCGGGCACGGGAGACTCCTCGTCGACGGTCGGCACCTCCGACTTCGGCGGCATCACCGGCGCGGCAGGTTCCGCGTGCGCCGCCTGCACGACGCCGAAGCCGGGCCAGGTGCGCCACTGCGTTCCATAGAAGCCGAAGCTCGCCGGCCGCACCGGGCAGCAGGCTGGACACCCGGCCGCGTCGCACCCGCCCCCGCAACGTCCCGCCTTCCCCGGGCCGCAGTGGCCACGCCCGCAGGCGGACCGGCCGCACCCGCACGCAGCGGCCCCGTCGCGGCAAGCCTCGACGTCGTCCGCCGCGGGGGCAGGGGGGGGTTTCGGGGTCGACGGCACGACGCTTCCGATCCTCGGCAGGAGCGGCACCGCCGGGGCGCTTCCAGGCAGTGCCGAGAGCACCTCCGAGCCGCGCACGACCGCGCCGGACCGGCCTCCGCAGATCGCGAGGCAGCCCGCCAGCGCCACGGCGAGCGCCTGACAACGCACGGTCGGATGGGGGCGGAGGATGGTCATGTGCGAATCGGCACGGGCGGGCGTGTCGAGCCCTCAAAGTCGCTGCAACCGGTACATTCCGGTCTGAATCCATATCGTCGCGGCAAGCCAGCCACCTTCGGCTGATTTTTCCGCCGCGCCGATCCACATTCCCGGTACCGTGGCCCCGTTTGCCCAGCCTTCCCCGCCGCGGCGGGTCGGGGACGTGGGACCCCGCGCGGGGGGCGCTCGAGGGGTTCGGGTAGGATGAGTCACCGGCGCCGTCCGGCAGAGCACTGTGGGTGCGTCCGTGAAGAAGGTCAATTTGCGACTGTTGTCGATCCTCGTCGCCGTGGTCGTCGGCGGCGCGATCGGCGTGTTCTGGCTCCATCGGTTTCAGGTGGCGCGGAACGCCGGCAGCCTCGCCCGCCTCGCCCGCGCGAAGCTGGCCGAGGGCAGGACCGGCGAGGCACTCGCGCTCCTGTCCCGCTACGTCGCCTATCGGCCCGACGACAGGGAGGCCTACGCGGAGTTCGCGGGGCTCGTGCTCGATCGCGCCGATGGGCCGGGTGCGACCCGCAACGACGTGGCCCGGGCCTACGGCGTGCTCGAGACCGCGGTGCGACGCAATCCGGAGGACGACGCGCTGCGCCGGCGGCTGGCCGCGTTCCAGCTCCGGATCGGCCGGTTCGGGGATGCCCGCGAGCACCTGCAGATTCTCCGCGCGAAGGCCGATCCCGCCGGCGGGGAGGGCGGGCCAGCCCCGCTCGACAGGGCCCAGGTCGATCTGCTCCTGGCCCGCTCCTGGGCCGGCACCGGCGATTTCGAGGAAGCCGCCGCCCTGGCCAGCCAGCTCGTCGGCTTCGACCTCGAGACGAAATCGTTCGACCCCGAGAGGACTGCCGCGGCGGGAAGCACCGAGGCCTTCGTGCTGCTGGCGGCGATCCTCGAGGAAAAGTTCGAGGACTCGGCCTCGGCCGACAAGGTGCTCGCGGAACTGGTGAAGTCGAACGCCGACGATCCCCAGGCCTGGCTGGCGCTCGCCCGCTGGCATCGGCAGCGTGGCGAGGTCGCATCCGCCAAGCGGGACGTGGCCGAGGCCGGCAGGCTCGCACCGGACGAGGTGGAGCCCCTTCTCGCGGCCTTCGAGATCGCGCTCGTGGAGCGGGATTTCGCCGCCGCGCGGAAGCTCGTCGACAAGGGCCGGGCGGTCGCGAGGGACGACGAACGCCTCGTCCGGGCGGCAGCCGCGCTGGCCATGCAGCAGCAACAGCCCGACGAGGCGGTGAAGGTGCTCGACGAGGGGCTCGCCGCGCTGCCGGCCCGCCCGACGCTGCTGTTGATGCTCGCCGACGCCCTCCTGCAGCGCAACGACATCCGCAGGGTGGAGCAGACGATCGGCAAGCTGAAGGAGGCGCTCGGGCCCGCCAGCCCGGCGGTGGGGCTCCTCGAGGCCCGCGTCCTCGTCGCGAATCAGCGCTGGCTCCAGGCGAGGCAGAAACTCGACCAGGTCCGGCCGCTCGTGGCGGGTTCCGCCGACCTCACCCGGCAGGTCGATCTCTACCTCGGGCAGTGCCACGAGCAGCTCGGCGAATTCGACGAGCAGCTGGAGGCCAACCGCCGCGTCCTCACCGACGACCCGACGTCGCTCGCCGCCCGCGTGGGCGCGGCGACCGCGCTCGTGGCCGCCGGCAAGCCCGACGAGGCGTTGCGTGAATTCGAGATCGTCGCCACGGCGATCCCCCGCGACCGGCTGGCGGCGATTCCGCAGGTGTGGAACCCGCTCCTGCAGCTGCGCGTCTCCGCCCAGATGAAGCGGCCGGCCGCCGAACGCGACTGGTCGGGAATCGACGGCCTGCTCGACACCCTGCAGGAGTCGGCCGGCATCTCCGCCGGCCAGATCGCGCTGCTCCGGGCCGACGTGCTCGTGCGCAAGGGGGAAACCTCCGCCGCCACCGAACTGCTCCGGGAGGCCGCGGAAGCGGACCCGCGGGACCCGCAGCTCGTCGCCGCGCTGGCCACGCTCGCCCTGCGCGACGGCGACGCCTCCGCGGCCCGGGCCCTTCTCGACGACGCACCCCGGGAGATGGCCGACAGCCCGCCCCTCCTCCTCCTGCGGGCGCAGATCGCGGCCCGTTCGCCGGCGGCGGACGCCGGCAGGGAGCTCGACGCCATCGAGGCAGGCGCCGCCTCGCTTCCCTCCGAGCAGGCCGCGCGGGTGCTGTCGATGGTCGCGACCGTGCGGCTCGGCCTCGGCGAGGCCGATGCGGCGCGGCGGCTGTGGACGGAGGCGCTCGCCAAGACCCCCGACGACCTGCGGCTGCGCTGGGCGCTCTTTGAACTGGCCCGGGAAGGAGGCGACCTCGACGCCATGCGCACCGCCGCCGCCGACATCGCCCGGGCCGCCGGGGCGACCAGCCCCCAGGCCCGCGTGGCCAGGGCGGGCACGCTCATCCAGCAGGTGCGGCAGTCGCAAGCCGAGAAATTCTCCCGCGACCGGGTCGCCCTCGAGCAGGAGCTCACCGCCGACGACCGGCGTGCACTCGACGAGGCCCGCAACCTGCTGATCGAGGCGGAAAACGACCGGCCGGCGTGGGCCCAGGTGCAGCAGCTGTTCGCCGACGTCGCCGGCCTCCGCGGCGACCTTCCCTCGGCGATCGACCATCTCCAGCGGGCCAGTCGCATGGGCCCCGTGAATCCGTTGGTCGTGCGCCAGCTCGTCGGTCTCCTGTACGCGGCGAATCGCTTCGACGAGGCGCAGCAGGCGCTCGCCCGGATCGGGCCGGAGGGGATCGGCGGGTTCGAACGGATCACGGCGGAGATGGAACTGCGTTCGGGCAACATCGACGAGGCGGTGGCCCTCGCCGAGACGAGCGTCTCGTCTGACTCGACGAACACGGGTGAACTGCTCTGGCTCGGGCAGTTGCTCAGCCGCTCGGGCAGGGCAGAACGGGCCGAGGAGGTGCTCGAGCGGGCGGTCGAGCAGGGGCCCGACCAGGCCGAGACCTGGCTGGCGCTGTTCAACCACCAGGTCGCCACCGGCCGCCGGAGGCTCGCGGAAAAGACGCTCGATCGCGCCGCCGGGGCCCTGCCGGAGCCGGCCCGCCAGCTCGTCGAAGGGCAGGGATTCGAACTGCTCGGCCGCCTCGACGATGCCGAACGGAGCTACCGGGGCGCGGTCGCCGCGGCGCCGCGCGACCCGGCGGCATCCCGTGGGCTCGCGTCGTTCCTCGTGCGCCGGGGCCGCCTCAACGCCGCGCGGGAGGTGCTCCGCGACATCATCGCCACCGTCGACGACTCCCCCTCGGCGCGGGCCACGAAGATCTGGGCCCGCCGATCGCTCGCCCAGCTGACCGCGGAGGTGGGTGGCTACAAGGCGCTCGAGCAGGCGTTGGCGATCCTGGAGGGCAACAAGGGCTCCGACGGCAAGCTGGGCCCCGACGACATGGCGCTGGAGGTCGCCCTGCTCGCCGAGCGGCCCGAACCGGCCAGCTGGCGCCGGGCGGTCGCGCTCCTCGAAACCCTGGGCCGCGCGCAGCCGCTGTCGTCGAGCCAGCGGCTCCAGCTCGCCCAGCTCCGCGAGAGGGTGGGCCGGTGGGCCGACTGCCGCGAGGACCTGATCTCGCTCGTCGCCGCCCCGAACGCCCCCCCCACGGTGCTCGGCCTGCTCGTGGAGAGGCTGATCGAGCACGGGGAGCTGACCTCCGCGAAGACCTGGCTGGGCAAACTGCGGTCCACGAACCCCGACGGCCCCGCCACGCTGGCGCTCGAGGCGAAATTGGCCATGGCCGAGAGCGACCGCCCCACCGCGGTGGCCGCGGCCCGCAGGCTGATGCCGGCGGGCGACGTGCCCCTGGAACACGTGGTGCAGCTGCGGTCGATCGCACGGCTCATGGAGGACCTCGGGTTTCCCAAGGCCGCCGACAAGCTGCTCGCCGACTACGCGCGGCGGGCGCCCGAGGGGGCCCTGGATCGCGCCGAATTCCTGGGCCGGCAGCGCCGCGTGGACGAGGCGTTCGACGCCCTGGAGACGGCCTGGGGCCGGGTGCCGCTGGCCCGCATCCTGCAGAGCGCGCTGGTGGTCGTCCGCAGCCAGGGCCGCGTGCCCGAGGCGGCCGTGGCCGGCCGCGTGGAGCAATGGTTCGCCCGCGCCCGCCGCGAGGATCCCGGCTCCGTCGTGATCGAGCTGCTCCACGCGGAATTGCTCGACCTCGAGGGGCGGACAGCCGAGGTGGAGGCCGCCTACCGCGCCCTTCTCGCCCGCCGGGATCTCGAGGGGCCCCAGACCGCCATCGTGGCCAACAATCTCGCCTTTCACCTCGCGCGACCCGACTCCATCGACGAGGCGAAAAAGCTGATCGACCGGGCGATCCTCGAACTCGGTCCTCATCCCGATCTGCTCGACACCCGCGGCGTGGTGCGGCTCGCGGCGGCGGAGACGAAGCCGGCGCTGACCGACCTGGAGGAGGCGGTTCTCGATCCGTCGCCGCTCAAATTGCTGCATCTGGCCCACGCCCAGGTGGCGAACCAGCAGGTCGTGGCGGCCCGCCGCTCGCTCGACCGCGCGAAGAAGCTCGGCCTGGCCCCGGACCAACTCTCCCCCGGCGAGAAGACCCGCTACGACCTCGTCGAGTCCGCACTCTCCTCCCCGCCCACATAACCACGTCGCCGCACGTCACCACAAACCGCCTCGGCCCGTCCGCCCGCCGCGCAACCCGCCGCGAGCCGGCTCCGCTCAGCCCTGCAGCGTGCGCGACCGCGCGAGGGCGTCCTCGGCCTCGGCGATCCGGCCCGCTCGCACGCACGCCACGCTCAGCGCCGTGTAGCTGAACGGATCCGCCGGCTCCAACTCGCACACCCGCCGGGCGTGGCGAATCGCGTCGTCGTGCCTCTCGAGCCTCGTGCACCAGGCGGCGAGGGCCGAGTGGGCCAGGGCGTAGTCGGGCTCGTCGGCGACGAGCCGCTCCAGCGCCGCCACGGCCTCGGCGA
>RGVT01000179.1 GCA_010027105.1 Planctomycetia bacterium | reverse complement strand
GGGCTGCGTTCACTCCTAGCGACTGGCGCTGCGCCATCCATGGCTTCGCTGGTCGCTCAAGCCGGCGGCCGGGGCACTGGGGAGCCCGAAGCCTCCTCAGCCGTAGACGAACGTCCGGCGAGACGGTCGGGGGCAACCCCGAGCCGGCGCGCCTATCCAACGATCGCGTCGATGCCCTGGAACGAGTCACGGTAGGTGAGCGCGAGCGGGATGTCGCGGTAGAGCAGCGACGGGTCGACGCGTTTGTCGGCACCGCGGATGCGCTCGGCCGAGAGGTCGAACGTGGGCGGCGGGCTGCCGGTGCGGGCGGCGAGGTGGGCGTACCAGTCACGGCGGCGCACAGGCATGCCGTCGGAGACGACGTACAGCCGCCGGGCGTGCGGTGCGGCTGCGACAGCGACGACGATCCGGGCCGCGTCGTCGACGTGGACGAGGTTGAGCCAGCTGTCGGGGTCGGCGGCGATCGGCCGGCCGGCCGCGAGGTCGTCGAGCCGCGGGAGACGGCCGGGGCCGTAGAGGCCGGCGAACCGCAGGGCCGTTCCGCGGGAGCCGGTGCGGGCCTGGAGCAGGGCCTCGGACTCGAGGAGGACGCGGCCCGCCTCGCGCACGGGGTGCGCCGGGGTGGTTTCGTTCACCACGCCGCCGTCGTCGGCGCCCCACACGCCCGTCGAACTCGAGAGCAAGACGCGGGGCGTGCCCGGAAGCGCGTCGAGGAGGCGGCCGAGGCCGTCGACGTGCACGTCGCGCGGGGAGGTGCCGGAGGCGCGGTCGAAGCCGACGGCCCAGAAGAGCGTGTCGACGGCGGGGAGGCCGCCGAGCCCGCCGGGCGACGTGACGTCGCCGACGAGCGGCTCGAGCCCCTCCGCGGCGAGGATGTTCGCCCGCTCGGCCGACCGCGAGACCGCGACCACGCGAGCGCCCGCCCGCCGCCAGAGTTTCGCGACCCGCAGGCCGAGGTAGCCGCAGCCGACGACGAGTCGCGTGCCCCCGCTCATCCGTCGAGGGCTCCGGGACGGCCGGTGAGCGTGCCGGCGGCGTCGGCCTCCATCCATGCCGTGAGCAGGATCTGCGCGGCGATCGAATCGGTGCGGGCCTTCTTCTTGCCGCGCGAGAGGCCGAGGCCCGCGAGCCTGCCGGCGGCCTCGACGGAGGTGTAGCGCTCGTCGTGGAACACGACGGGCAGGCCGGTGGCGGCCGCGAGCCAGCCGCCGAACCGCTCCGCCTCCGCCGACATCCGGCTCGGGCTCCCGTCGGCGTGCACCGGCAGGCCGACGACGAAGCCGACGACCTCCTCGGCGGCGGCGAGCCCGCGGAAGAACGCGGCCTCGGTCGCCTCGTCGCCCGCAGGCACGTGGAAGGGCAGGGGGCTGGCGATGATCCGCCCGGCGTCGCAGACGGCGATCCCGATCCGCTTGCGGCCGTAGTCGACGCCGGCGACGCGGCCGGCCGGGATCGCACCGGTGCCGTCACTCATCGGCCGATGCCCCCGCCGCCGGATCGGCGGACGCCGCGAACCGGCCCGTCCGCAGGAACGCCACCGTGGCCTCCTGCACGGCGGCGTTCTTCATCATCGCGGCGTGGCTCACGGGCAGGAGGAGGAAGTCGCGGGCGCCGTCGAGACGGGTCTCGGCCACGCGCACGACCGCGTCGTCGTCGCCGGCGAGCAGCGTGCTGTAGCCGCGGTCGTCCCCCGTGCCGCCGGCCACGATGCCGAACTCGCAGGGAGGCACGGCGAGCGACTTCGAGATCTCTGGCCAGTGGAGCACGAGGTCCTGGGCCGCACCGCGGGCGAGCTTCGAGAGCAGCCAGACGTTGGCCGTCATGCGGGCCAGGTCCGATCCCTGGTTCGGCGCCCCGAGCATCACCATCCGGTGGAGGCGGGCAAGGTCGGCCGCGGGCGCCTCGTGCATCCAGCGGCGCACCACGAGGTTTCCGAGGCTGTGGCACACGAAGCTGATCCGCGTCGCCCCGGGAAGCCCGGCGACGACGCGGCCGAGGGACGCGCCGTGGCCGTCGATGCCGGCCTGCGGGCTGGCGTAGCCGACGGCGAGCACGGCGGCGTCGAGCCGCACCCGCAGATGCTGCACCAGCGGTCTCATCGCGGCCCGGTTTTCGCCGAGCCCGTGGAGGACGATCACGGCGTCGCCGGCCACGGGCGGAATCCGCCCGGCCGCCTCGAGGCGCGCGAATTCTCCCCGGCACTCCTCCAGGCTCCCTTCGTGCACGCAGGCGTCGTTCGGGTCGAGGATCCTGCACTCGTCGGTGCCGGGCCGGCGCTGGAGCCGCCAGTCGTGCCGCACGAGCTCGTCGGACCACGCCAGCCCCTCCGCCGCGGTGCGGAGCCGGGCGAGCCAGGCGGCGTCACCCGGCGGCGGCTCGGCGGCCGGCGCGGAGCCGGCCACCGCCGCTCCGACGAGGCACACCGCTACAAGAACTCTGTCCACCCGCGCTTCTCCAGTTCGGCCACCACCTTCCGGACCGCCTCCTCGTGGCCGCGGTCGGCCACGAGCGTGGCGTCGGGGGTGTGCACCACAAGCATATCCTCGAGGCCCAGCGTGACGACGAGGTGGTCGGGCCGGGAGTGCACGATCGTGCGGACCGAATCGATGCCCAGGTGCCGGCCCACGACCGTGTTTCCCGCGGCGTCGGCGCCGCGCTGCCTCGCCACCGCCGACCAGCCGCCGAGGTCGTCCCACGCGAACGGGGCTTCGATCACCGCCACGTCGGGGGCGTGCTCGAGCACGGCGTAGTCGATCGAGATCCCCTTGATGGCCGCGAACTCGCGGTCGAACACCCCCTCCCGCCCGGGCGTGTCCCAGGCGGCGACGATCGTCTCGAGCCGTGACAGACACTCCGGCTGCCTCGCGGCGAGCGCCTCGAGGATCGTGGCCGCCTTCCAGACGAAGATCCCGGCGTTCCACAGGTAGTTTCCGGCCGCGAGATACTCCCGGGCCACGCTCGCCGGCGGCTTCTCCTTGAAGCGGGCCACCGCATGCGCCGGTGCCGCCCCGCCCGGCCGCGCGAGCGGCGCCCCCTGCTGGATGTAGCCGAAGCTCTCGGCGGGATAGGTCGGCTTGATGCCGAACGTGACGAGCCTGCCGGGCGACTCGGCGACGAGGTCCGCCGCCTGCTCGAGCGCCGCGCGAAAGGTCGCCGCCGGCGCGATCACGTGGTCGGAGGGTATCACGGCCAGCGTGGCGTCGGGATCGTGCCGCGCCACCAGCAGCGCCGCCAAGCCCACGCAGGGGGCCGTGTCACGCTTGCACGGCTCGCCGACGAGCGCCGTGTCAGGCAGCCGGGGGAGCTGCTTCTTGACGGCCGGCAGCAGCCGCTGCGACGTCACGACGAGCATCCGCTCCGGCGGCACGAGCCCCTCGAGCCGGGCGACCGTGTCTTCGAGCAGCGTCTTCGCGCCGGCCAGCGGCAGGAGCTGCTTCGGCAGCCCGGCCCGGCTGGCGGGCCAAAACCTCGTGCCGGATCCCCCGGCCATCACGATCGCATGCAGCATGTGGCGTTTCCTGTTTCGCGTACTGTAGCGGAACGTAGGGCAGGCTTCAGCCTGTCATGCCCCCATGTGGGACAGGCTTCAGCCTGTCGTGCTTTGCTCTTCTTGCCCAACCCGGCTCGGGCGAGTCAGCGACGACGGCATCACGTCCGTGGGATCATTCCGCGAATCACCTGCGGCGTGGCGATGTGCGTGCCGCGGGGGAGCGCGGCGGCGACGTCGGCGGCGTCGAGGATCGTGGCCGAGTCGAGTTCCACGTCGACACCGTCGGCCACCGTCACGCCCGCCTCGGCGAGGAGGCGGCGGGCGTGGTCCACGAGGGCGGCGTGGACGTGCTCCGGGGCGTCGGCCGCGGAGCCCGCGGGATTCTTCAGCGGGGCGAAGCCGTCGCAGGCATCGATTTCCACGACGGTCACGCTGCGGGCCAGCGGCATGAGGTCGAAGATGAAGCGTTCGAACTTGAACGCGTTGGGGGTGGCCGGCCTGACGAGGGTGCCGAGTTCGTCGAGATACGGCACGGCCTTGTGGGCGAGGTGCAGCGGGAGCGAGTCCCTGCGGGCCGCGGCCCGGTCGAGGAAGGCCTTGGTGAAGCAGTGCACCGCGATCGAGCCGGCGTGGAACCGCAGCCGGCCGTCGGGCCGCCGCTCGGCGGCGAGGGCCGGGGGGAGGTCGCTGTATTCCACGACGGCGTGGCGGCCGCCCTGCTCCACGACCACGCCGACCCGCTCGCCGGGCTCGCGCTTGCTCACCACCTGCGTGGAGAAGTCGGCCCGCGAGAGGGCGTGGTAGCCGAGGAATTCGCGGTCGAGCGGCAGGGCGAGCGGGTTGTCGACCTGGAAGCTCGCGAGGTGCTCGACGCCGTGGCGGCCGAACCAGTCGAGGCCGCCCGATTCGTGGAGCGCCACGAGCATGCCGCCGTGGCCGTCGGGGGCCAGCGCGAGGCGGTCGGGCGCGTCGAGCAGGATCGCACCCGTCGCGGCGTCGATGGCCGGAAGGTCGTGCTGCCGGAAGACGTGGACGAAGTCGGGATCGAGGCCGCAGTGGCCGGATTCGCCGAGGAACCGCCGCGTTGCGGCGTCGGTGGCCGAGCTCGTCATGATCGCCAGCGGCACGCGGCGGCCGAATCGCCGGTGTACGGCCCGCAGTTTGCCGAACAGCAGTTCGAACAGGTTCGCCCCCGACACGGGGCCGGCGGCCACGAGGCCCTTGGGGCCGTGGCAGCCGAGGCGCGTGCCCTGGCCGCCGGCCACGAGGATCGCGCCCACGCGGCCGGCCGCGAGCAGCCGCTCCCCGGTCGCGACGGCGACGGCGGGGCCCGGCGCGTTCGCCGGATCCCGCAGCCGCAGGCAGGGCGGGGTCGTCGCGGCGGCCAGATCGATCGCGGCCGGCGGCGCGGGCTGCCGCCGCGAGGCGAGGCGTTGCAGGGTCTCGAACTCGTCCCAGTCGATGACCGCGAGTTGACCGAGCAGGCGGGATCGGCCGGCGGCATCGAGCGTCGGCCAGAATCGCAGCACGCGTTCCTGGCCGGCGCGGGCGAGGGCCGACGCGAGCGGTGCGGGAACGACGGCGGCCGCGTCGGTCATCCGCGCACCCAGTTCCAGAACAGCAGGCAGAGCAGCGGAAAGCCGACGAAGATCACGCCGTAGGTGAAGATCGTCGTCCAGAGATGTTCGGGCCAGCGTGCCATCGGCATGAACATGGTCAGGAGGGGGACCGCGCGAACACGTCGATCGGGATCTCGATCGGCTCGTCGACCGGCTCGTCGAGGCGGCACTCGATCCGCACCCCCCAGGGCACGATCTCGGCCGCGGTCACGACCGCCTCGACGCCGTCGAACGAGGTGCCGGCCTCCACCTCCGGCAGCGTGCGAAACGAGGGGCAGAAGCCGACGTGCCCGTGGGCCGCCCGCGCCCCCTGCGGCACCGTGAGCGAGAGCGTGCCCCGCAGGCAGTCGTGGCCGTCGAGTTCGTACCGCTCGAACCGCTGCCGCAGGCTGCCGGGGCAGGCGGGAAGGGAGGGGGCCGCGGCCGCGGCGCGGAACGCCGCGACCGGGCGAGGCGGCCGCCAACGCCAGCTGAGCCCGCCCACGCCGCCGGGCCGGAGGCGGCCGGCGCGGCGGACCCAGGGAGCGGCCACGGGAGCGGCCACGACCGCTCCGGCGAGGCCGACCCCGGCGAGCCAGAGCACGGTGTCGAGCCCGGAGCCGTGCCGGGGCGACGCTCCCACGGCCGCCAGTGCGGCTGCGTATCCGGCCCGCGCGGCCAGGCGCCAGCCGAAGGGCAGGCCGGCGGAGCGGGCCGCGGCATCGCAGGCCAGCACGAGTGCACCGCCGGCCGCCGCCACCGC
>RGVT01000178.1 GCA_010027105.1 Planctomycetia bacterium | reverse complement strand
ACGCCTTCGGCGTCAGGGCCGGAGGCCCGGTTGAGCACCAGCGGGCGGAGGCCCGCCAAGCGAACAACGGCACGATGCCGGGTGTTCGCGTGAAGATGGCTTCGCTGGTCGCTCAAGCCGGCGGCCGGGGCACTGGGGAGCCCTTCGCCTCCCCAACTCGTAGGCGCTGAGAACTTTCGGCGGAGTCGGTCGGTGGGCACGCGCAGAAGAAGGGAGTCGTTGAGGACTATTGATCCCTGATCAAAACCCACGAGTTATGTACTCTCAACACGACCGGATTCGAGCATGCCTACCGCCGGCTCCGAATGCGCGTCCTTGCCAGAACCAAGGAATCGAGACGCCGTGATCGAAAAGAAGCTGCCCGTGCGGCGCGATGTGCCCGTGGGTGACACGTGGGACCTCTCGAGTCTCTTCACGTCGGACGCCGAGTGGAAGGCGGCGCTCGCGGAGTGGGAGAAGATGATCCCCGGCTTCGAGGCGTTCGCCGGCACGCTGGCCCGGTCGCCCGAGCGCCTGGCGGAGTGCCTGGCTCACGACGTGGCCGTCGACCGGGCCGGCGATCGGCTCGGCACGTATGCCCACCTCCGGGCCAGCGAGGATCAGGGGGCTCCCGAGCCGCAGCGGATGGTGGGGCGGTTTCAGCACGTGGCCACGCGGGCCGGCGAGAAGGCGAGCTTCATCCGGCCCGAGATCATGGCGATCCCGCCGGCCACGCTGGCCGCCTGGCTCCAGTCGCCCGTGCTCGCCGACTACCGGCTGATGCTCGAGCGGCTCGTGCGCACGCGGCCGCACGTGCTCTCGGAGCCCGAAGAAAAACTGCTCGCGATGCAGGGCACGTTCGCCGGCACGGCGGGGCGGGTCTTCCGGCAGCTCACCGACGCCGACATGAAGTTCGGCAGCGTGACCACGGGCAAGGGTGAGAAGACCGAACTCTCGAATGCGACGTTCATCACGCTTTTACACGACACGTCGCGCGAGACGCGGCGCACCGCTTTTCACCAGTTCTACGACCAGTACGAGGCCCATGCCAACACGCTCGCGGCGACGCTCTCGGGCTCCGTCGAGCGCGACGTCTATACGGCGCGGGTGCGGAAGTATCCGAGCGCCGTCGAGGCCGCGCTGTTCGGCGACGACGTGCCGCTGGCCGTCTACGACCAGCTGATCGCCGCCGTACGGGCCAATCTCCCGGCCGTCCACCGCTACTACGACCTGCGGAAGCGGATCCTCGGCCTCGCCGAGATCCACCACTACGACTGCTACATGCCGCTCGTGCCGGAGCTCGAGAAGCGGCACACCTGGGACGAGGCGGTGAGGCTGGTGGTCGAGGCCCTCGCCCCGCTGGGGCACGACTACCGCACGCGGCTCGAGCGGGGCCTCTCCGGCCGCTGGTGCGATCGTTATCCGAACGCCGGCAAGCAGTCGGGCGCTTTCAGCTCGGGCACCTACGACTCCGACCCCTACATCCTGATGAACTTCCAGGAGGAGACGATCGAGCACGTGTTCACGCTCGCCCACGAGGCGGGCCACTCGATGCACACCCGCTATTCCGCCGAGGCCCAGCCCTACCAGTATTCCGGCTACACGATCTTCGTGGCGGAGGTGGCGAGCACCTTCAACGAGCAGCTGCTGACCCGGCTCCTGCTCGAGCGGGCGACGTCGGCGAAGGAGAAGGCGGCGATCATCTCCCGCGAGATCGACTCGATCCGCGGCACGATCGTGCGGCAGACGATGTTCGCCGAGTTCGAGCGCGCGGCCCACGCCTCGGCCGAGGCGGGCGAGCCGCTCACGCTCGAGCGGACCCGGACCATCTACCGCGAACTCCTCGACGCCTACTTCGGCCCCCGGTTCGCGATCGATCGGCAGCTGGAACTCGAATGCCTGCGGATCCCCCACTTCTACAACGCGTTCTACGTCTACAAATACGCGACGGGCCTCTCGGCCGCGATCACGCTGGCCGGCAAGGTGGCCGAAGGCGGCCCGCGCGAACTCGACGCCTACCTGCGATTCCTCAAGGGCGGCTGCTCGAAGTGGCCGCTCGACCTCCTGCGCGACGCGGGCGTCGACCTCGAAAAACCCGAGCCCGTCGCCACCGCCCTCGCCCACCTCGGCCGCCTCGTGGACGAGTTGGACGGGCTCTTGTGATGCCGCAACTCGCCCAAGCAGGCTCGGGGCTGCGCCGACATGGGGGCATGACAGGCTGAAGCCTGTCCCACATGGGGGCATGACAGGCTGAAGCCTGTCCCACATGGGTGTGCATCGACTCTGATGTCCGACGACGCGGTTTTCGATCGCCGTGCTACAACAGGCGGCTGCGCAGGAGTTTCCGTGGCGGACGTGATTCCGAAGGTCGTCGTGGTCGGCAGGCCGAACGTCGGCAAGTCGAGCCTGTTCAACTGGCTCGTGGGGAAGCGCATCGCCATCGAGGATCCCACGGCGGGCGTGACCCGCGACCGGCTTGTGCAGCGGGTGGACCTCGACGGCCGGATCGTGGATCTCGTCGACACCGGCGGCATGGGGTTCGACGACCCCGACGGCCTCGCGCGGCAGATCGACGCCCAGATCGAGGCCGGTCTCGCCGAGGCGGCGGTGGTGGTGTTCGTCGTCGACGTCAGGAGCGGGCTCCTGCCCGCCGATCGCGATGTGGCCGCACGGCTGCGCAAGACCGGGGCGACGGTGCTCTTGGTCGCGAACAAGGCCGACGATCCGAAGTTCGACGTGCAGGCCCACGAGTTCGCCGCCCTGGGGTTCGGTGAGCCGCTCGTCGTCAGCGTGCGGCAGAACAGGAATCGCGACGATCTCGTCGAGGCGCTCGTCGAACGGCTGCCCGAAGCCTGGCCGGAGGAAGCGGAGCAGGCCGAGCTGCCCGAGATGAAGCTCGCGATCATCGGCCGCCGCAACGTCGGCAAAAGCACGTTCGTGAATGCGCTCGCTCACGAGGAACGGGTGATCACGAGCCCCGTCGCCGGGACGACGCGCGACAGCGTCGACGTCCGGTTCGAGGTCGACGGCCACGCCTTCCTGGCGATCGACACGCCGGGCCTGCGACGGGCGAAGAGCCGCACGAGCGACATCGACTTCTACTCCACGCACCGGGCCCAGCGGAGCATCCGCCGGGCCGACGTCGTGCTCTTGTTCTTCGACGCCTCCGAGCCGATCGG
The DNA here is from genome assembly GCA_010027105.1 of Planctomycetia bacterium. Lineage (GTDB taxonomy): Bacteria > Planctomycetota > Planctomycetia > Pirellulales > UBA1268 > RGVT01. The sequence continues at coordinate 2,737 of RGVT01000178.1, read as the reverse complement.
CAAGGTCGACAAGCAGCTCGCCGAGGAGGCCGTCGAGGGGGCGAAGCCGGTGGTGCTCGTGGTCAACAAGTGGGATCTCTACGCCGGGGGTGTCAAGCAGAAGGAGTGGGCCGACTATCTCCGGGAGACGTTCCGCACGATGCCCTGGGCGCCGATCGAGTTCGTGACGGCGACGCGCGGCCGCAACGTCAAGGCGGTCGTCGACACGGCGCAGCGGCTCTTCCGTCAGAGCCGCACCCGCGTGCCGACTGCGAGGCTCAACGCCATCGTGCGGGCGGCGATCGAGGCCAACCAGCCCCCGGCCGATCCGCGCGGCAAGCCGGTGCGCATCTTCTACGCGACGCAGGTGGAGACGGCCCCGCCCACGATCGTGCTCTCGACGAGCGCGCCGAAGAGCGTGTCGGAGCCCTACCGCCGCTATCTCCTCGGCGTGCTCCGCAAGCACACGCCGTTCGAGTGCCGATCAAACTCCTCGTCCGCGGAAGGACTGCCGACGATCCGGACCCGTAGGACAGGCTTCAGCCTGTCACCAAGACGGCTTCAGCCTGTCACCAAGCAGGCTTCAGCCTGTCACCAAGACGGCTTCAGCCTGTCACCAAGACGGCTTCAGCCTGTCACCAAGACGGCTTCAGCCTGTCACCGCCGATCCGTGAAACGGTCTTCAGCCGGACATGACAGGCTGAAGCCTGTCCTACGGGATGGACATGACAGGCTGGTTTTCAGCGGGCGCGTCGGGAGGGTAGGATTGTGGGATTGGAAGCCGCAGGGGTGCTTCCTCCCGCTTCATCACGGAGCCCTCCCATGCAATCTGCCCGCGTCTCCCGCCGCGACGCCCTCTGGACCGCCGGAGCCATCGGCGGGGCCGTCGCCGCCCTGCCCGCCGTCCACGGGCAGACGCCGTCGAGCGACGTGATCCGGATCGGGCTCATCGGCGCGGGGGGCCGCGGCACCGGCGCGCTGCAGCAGACGCTCTCGGTGCCCGGGTCGAACGTCAAGCTCACGGCCGTGGCCGACGCGTTCGACGAGCGGATCAAAGGCGCGCTCAAGGCGGTCGAGAACATGCCCGAGAAGATCGACTGCCCCGAGGACCGGCAGTTCAAGGGGCTCGACGGCTACAGGCAGGTGCTCGACCACTGCGACCTCGTGATCCTGGCCACGCCCCCCGGCTTCCGCCCGTTTCACTTCGACGCCGCGATCAAGGCGGGCAAGCACGTGTTCATGGAGAAGCCCGTGTGCGTGGATGCGTTCGGGGCCGAGGTGTGCCTGGCGGCCGCCAAGCTCGCCGACGAGAAGAAGCTCAAGGTCGTGGTCGGCCTCCAGCGCCGCTACGACCGCAAGTATCGCGAGACGATCGAGAAGATCCGCGAGGGCGTCGCCGGCGACATCATCGGCGGCCAGGTCTACTGGAACGGCGGCGGGATCTGGTACCGCGCCCGCAAGCCCGACACCACGGAGATGCAGTTTCAGGTGCACAACTGGTATCACTTCAACTGGCTGTGCGGCGACCACATCGTCGAGCAGCACGTCCACAACATCGACGTCGCCAACTGGGTGCTCGACAGGCTGCCGCAGGCCGCCTACGGCGTGGGCGGTCGCCAGAATCGCGTGCCGGGGCAGCCGAGCGAGATCTACGACCACCACGCGGTGAACTTCGTCTACCCCGGCGGGGTGCGGATCGCGAGCCAGTGCCGGCAGTTCCCCGGCGGCGACGGCCGCGTGAACGAGGAGTTCCAGGGTACGAAGGGCTTCGTCAAGATCGGCGAAATCACCGGCTACGACGGCAAGGTGCTCTGGAAGTTCGAGGGGAAGGCAGACAACCCCTACCAGGTCGAGCACGACGAATTGCACGACGCGATCCGCAACGACAAGCCGCTCAACAACGCCTCGTACGGCACGACGTCGAGCTTTTCGGCCGTGCTCGGCCGCACGGCCACCTACACCGGCAAGCAGGTCGGCTACGACGACCTGCTGAAGACCGGTTTCCGCACGATGCCCGAGGCGCTCGCATGGGACACGGTCCCGCCCGTCGTGCCCGACAAGGACGGCAACTACCCGCTCCCGATGCCGGCGACCTACAAGGTCGAGGCGCCGAAAAAAGCCACCGCCTGATGATCGTCGGCGTTCCCAAGGAGACGAAGCGGGACGAATACCGCGTCTCGCTGCTGCCGGTGGGCGCCGAGGAGCTCGTGCGGGCGGGGCACCGGGTGCTCGTGCAGCGCGGCGCCGGCGCCGGGTCGGGCCTGCCGGACGACGCCTACGCCGCCTGTGGGGCGGCCCTCGTCGACTCCGCCGCCGAGGTGTTCGCCGGGGCCGATCTGGTCGTCAAGGTGAAGGAGCCGCAGCCACCCGAGCTCCCGCTCCTCCGGCCCGGGCAGACGCTCTTCACCTACCTGCACTTCGCCGCCGACCGTGCGCTCACGGAGGGGTTTCTCGCGACCGGTGCGACGGGCATCGCCTACGAGACCCTGCGCGACGACCGCGGCCGGCTGCCGCTGCTGGTGCCGATGAGCGAGGTGGCGGGCAGGATGAGCATCCAGGAGGGGGCGAAGTATCTCGAGAAGCCGCAGATGGGCCGCGGGATCCTCCTCGGCGGCGTGCCCGGCGTGGCGCCGGCCAACGTGCTCGTGCTCGGGGCGGGCACCGTGGGGGCGAACGCGGCGAAGGTGGCGGCCGGGTTCGGGGCCACCATCGCGCTGCTCGATACGAACCTCGAGCGGCTCCGCTACCTCGACGACGT
>RGVT01000177.1 GCA_010027105.1 Planctomycetia bacterium | reverse complement strand
CACGGCTCGACGAATTCGGGATCGATCCGCTGCGGGATCAGGCCCGCTTCGAAGGCTTCTTCGAGGAACAGCTTCACGGAGCGCCGGCCCGGTTCGCCGAAGTCGCGGGTCCACTCGTTGACGTACATGCCGACGAAGCGGTCGGTGCGGGCGGCGTCGAGGTTGCGGCCCCAGCGCATCGCATAGTCGAGCGATTCGGCGCGGTGGTCCAGGCCCCAGTCGATGCTCTCGGAAAGCAGCCGGGTGATGTCGCGGATCGCCGCGGGGCCGAGGTCGCGGCGGACGCCGTTGGCGCCCAGGGGGAGCGGCAGGCCGTGGCGGTCCTTCCACCACACGCCGAGGTCGACGATGAGCCGCAGGTTTTGTTCCTGGTAGGTGAGCTGCCCCTCGTGGATCACGAGGCCCGCGTCGACGGGTTCGCCGTTCCACTGGCCGGCCTCGACGACGTCGAGGATCCGGTCGAACGGCACCACCACGTGCCGGAACGGACGGCCCAGCCACAGCGAGAGGGAGAGGAAGGCGCTCGTGAGCGTGCCGGGGACCGCGATCGTGACGGCGGCCGTCTCGTCCTTCGTGAGCGGCCGCCGTGCGACGACGATCGGGCCGTAGCCGTCGCCCATGCTCGCGCCGCAGGGGCAGAGGACGTAACGGTCGGCCAAATGCGCGTAGGCGTGGATCGAGAGGGCGGTGAGCTCGAGTTCACCGGCGAAGGCCCGGCGGTTGAGCGTCTCGATGTCGACGAGTTCATGCACGAACCGGTAGCGGCCCGTGGCGATCTTGTCCGCGGCCAACGCGTAGAACATGAATGCGTCGTCGGGGTCGGGGCTGTGGCCGACGCGGACGAGCAGGGCATCGGTGGCGGCGGGCGCGGCGGGGGCGTGTGTGCTCATGGGCACACTATAGCCCCGATCCCCGGAACGGCTATCGCCGCGGGCCGTCCGTCGGCCTGTTCTGCGGGCCGTTTTGTCCGCCCGGCTGGCCGCGGCCGGCGAGGCGGCCGAGCCCCTCGGTGTCGCCCGGCTCGAGCCGCGAGGCCCGGAGATTTTCCCGCTGGATCGCCTCGTAGACCTCCTGGCGATGCACCGGGATCTCGGCCGGCGCGTTGATGCCGAGCCGGACCTTGTCTCCCCGGATGTCCACGATCGTGACGACGATGGTGTCGCCGATCATGATGCTTTCGTCGCGTTGCCTCGAGAGTACGAGCATCGGAGGGTCCTTCCTGAATCCTTTCGTGGGGCGGGCGGGAAACCGCCGGCGGCCACTCGTATTATGCGCTCTTTTTCAGCGTGGGTTGGCGGGTGGCGAGTTCGTACTGCATCGGGAGCTCGCCGCTCGCGACGACCTGACGGCCGGTGCGGGCTTCGAGGTTGATGACGATTGGAGCCTTGAGATTGAGCGTGAGGGATGTGCCGTTGCGACTGACGACGAGCACCACCTGCGCCTGGCGGATGTCGTCGATCGCCAGAGGCGTGAGTTCGCTGCGCGGGATGCGCACCTGGTAGTCGGGTACGAAGCGGCGCGGGCTCACGACCGCCAGGGCGACGTCGCCGCGGGTCGTGCTCTGAAGCCAGCCGAGCGCGTCGTTCGTCGCGTCGGCGAGCAGCGCCCATTCGCGACAGTCCTCCAGCCCCGGCAGGCCGCTCGGGAAGGTGAGGACGTCGGCCGGATCGACGTCGATCCGCCCGAATCTGGTGGTGTTGATCCGCATGACCGTGGCACTCCTTTGCCGGGGGAAAGCCGCTCCGAGCGGCCCTCCGAACCGAACTCCCGTTCGTACCAGTAGCATCGGCCGCCGTGGGGGTCCGGGTAGAGAAAAAAGGACTGGCGAAACAAGAAGGGTGCGGAAGCCGTTGCGGGCCGCGGGGTTGCGGCGGATTGCGGAGGGTTTGCCGACGGCGGCCGTCGTCCCTGGAATCTGCACGACCGTCGTCACCGCCACATCGGCTGCGCCCGCCAGGCCGCCAGTGGCGAGAGGACGAGCACGGGGAGCCAGGCCCCGAGCGACGGGCTGAGCAGGTAGCCCGCCGCGAGGGCGTGGCAGCCGAGCGTCACGAGGAAGAAGACCACCGTCATGGCGACGCACAGTCCGACCGCCGCGAAGATGCCGCGGCGGTTCGGGCCGACGACGAGCGGGATGCCGAGCAGGGTGAGCGACATGTCGAGCACCGGGGCGAGGAACCGGGCATGCACCCGCAGCGGTACGTCCGCCCCCACGCCGAGGCTGGGGTTGGCGATCGCCCGCACGAGGTCGGGCGTCGACGAGTACTGGCTCCAGTTCGTCGAACCGATCAACTGCTCGAAGGTGACGTCGCTGGCGACGAGGCACTGCCCCGGCTCGAGCGAGGGGGCGGCGGTGCGGGTGAGCACGACGGGTGGGCTGCCGTCGGGGGGCGGCCCGAGGCGGTCGATGTCGGCGGGTTCCGTCACGCCCACGAGCAGGTAGCCGGCCGGCCGGCCCTCCGCCGCGGGCCGCCAGAACGCCTCGGCCGCGTCGATCTGTGGGCCCAGTTCGGCGAGTGCCGGCGGGAGCAGGAGGCTCGGCGCCTCGATCCGGCAGTCGGCCATCCTGGCGGTGCGGCCGCGGAACAGGATTTCGGTGCGGTGGTCGTAGCGGGCCTCGAACGGGTGGGTGGCGTCGCCTCGGAGATCCTGCGCGTTGCGGGTGAACGCGTGGCGCACGTGCGGAAGCACGCACTCCCGGTTCGCCACGGCGACGAGGCTCACCGCGGCGGCGAACACGAGGGTCGGCCGCGCGATCCGCCAGCGGGTGACGCCGGCGGCCAAAAGGGCGGTGAGCTCGTTGTGCCGCTCCAGCCACGAGAGCGCGAACATGGCGCTCGCCAGCGCGATCACCGGGCTCGTGGCGTCGAAGAATGAGATCAGCCGGCAGCCGTAGTACCCGGCCAGCACCCGCCACAGGCCGCCTGCCTGGGCCCCGTGGGCGATGAATTCCTCGATGTTCGTGAAGGCATCGACAACGAACGTGAGGCCTGCAAGACTGACGAACACGATGCCGAAGGCGTGGGCCTGAGCCCGGGTGATGTAGCGGTCGATGAGCATCGGTCGGCACACGCCACGGGCGGCCGCACGGGCACGTGTGCCGGCGGGCCGCGGAGGATAGGAGGAGCCCGGGGCCACCGTCAATCTGAGTGGGACGCGCGAAAAACGCATGATTTCTTGGGCGCAACGCTGGGGTCGGCAGGCCGTGCGCTGGGCCGGCGAGGGAGGCGACCTCCTGTTTCCCCCGCGCTGCCCCGCGTGCCGTGCCGAGGACGACCTCGCCACCTCGGGGCTGTGTGAGCGGTGCGCCCGCGAGTTCGCCCGCGACCACGAGCGGTGCCCGCGCTGCGGCGCGGCGGCCGCCGCATGCCGCGACTGCCGCCGCGCGGCTCCCGCCTGGGACGGCCTGATGATTCTCGGCGGCTACGCCGACGCGCTCCGCGAGGCGATTCTCCGGGTGAAGCGGCCGGGCGGGGAGGACCTCGCGCGCGCCCTGGCCACGCTGCTCGTGGAGAAGCAACGGGCCCGGCTCGAGGAGGCCCGGCTGGACGCCGTGGCGCCTGTGCCGATGCACTGGTGGCGGCGCGCGCAGCGGGGCACGAGCGCCGCCGAGGAGATCGCGCGGGCCGTCGCGGGCAGGCTGCGGGTTCCCGTGACGACGGTGCTGCTGCGGGCCAGGCCCACGCGGATGCAGAACGAGCTCCCCGCCGAGGAGCGGGCGGGCAACGTGGCCGGCGCGTTCCGCGTCCGCGGGCGCCTGGACGGGCGAAGGATCCTGCTCGTCGACGACGTGGTCACGACCGGGGCGACCCTCGCCGCCTGCGCGGCCGCCTCGAGGGGGGCGGGCGCGGCGGCGGTGCACGGTGCGGCGCTCGCCAGGGCCGACCGGCTCGGCGAGCCCTCGCCCCCCGGTGACGAGGGCCCATGACTCCGCCCCCAGCCCTCCGGATCGGCACCCGCGCGAGCCTCCTCGCCCGCACGCAGACCGACTGGGTCGCCGCGCGGCTCCGGGAGTTCGGGGTCGCCGTGACGATCCAGACGATCACCACCGTGGGCGACGAACAGGGCGACAGGCCCGTGCCCGCGATCGGCGGCGACGGCGTGTTCGTGCGGGAACTCGAGGCGGCGCTGCTCGACGGACGGATCGACGCGGCGGTGCACAGCCTCAAGGACCTGCCCACCGCCGAGACGGCGGGGCTGACGTTGGCGTGCGTGCCGCCGCGTGCCCTGCCGTTCGACGTGCTCGTGAGCCGCCACGCCGGGCTCGCCGCCCTCCCTCCCGGGGCGGTCGTCGGCACGTCGAGCGTCAGGCGGCACATGCTCGTGCGGTCGCTGCGGCCCGACGTCGTGGTGCGCGGCGTGCGGGGTAACGTCGACTCGCGGCTCGGCCGGCTCGACGAGGGGGCCTACGACGCGCTGGTTCTCGCCGGCGCAGGGCTCGAGCGGCTCGGCCTCGAGGCTCGGATCACCGAGGTGCTCGAGCCCCCCGGCTTCTGGCCCGCAGTCGCCCAGGGCGCCCTCGTCGTGCAGACGCGGGCCGCCGACGCGGCGGCCCTGGCCGCGGTAGCGCCGCTCGACCACGCGGCCACCCGCGCGGCCGTGGCGGCGGAACGAAGTTTCCTTGCGGCATTGGCAGGCGGTTGTCTCGCCCCCATCGGCGGCTGGGCCCGCCACGATCCAGAGGGCGGCCTGGTGCTCGGGGGGTGCGTGCTCGAAGACCGGGACGGTGTGGTGCACGCGATCACGGCGGAGGCTACGGCCGCACCGGACGACCTCCCCGAAACTCTGGGCAGGGCGGTGGCCGGGAGCCTGCGTGCCTCCGGCGCCGATGCGATGCTGGCCGCCGCCCGGGGCGCGAAACCCGCGCCCGGCAAACCCGGTTGAAGTCCCGAGTGTCCCCCGCGATCCGCCGCCCGGGGCCCCGCGCCGCCCCGCCGGGTGCCCGCGGTCCAGCCCGGCGCTAGGGTTCCATAGCCCGCTCGGGTGGTTGGGGACGGACTCACCAGACCATAGAAAAGGTGCTCTCCAGGGTCCGACCAGGGGTCTGGGTCCGTTTTAGATTGGAAAAAATTTTGATATTGTTCGAACGGCGTGAGGGTGGCGGTGCTCGGCACGGTGTGACCGAGCCCCGCGGATGGGACGTTCGGTTTGTGGTCACACGGTTCGGCTCCAACGGCGGCGAGAGGCCGCGGAAGGCATGAAACAGATGGCTGTGAAAGTGGTGATTGCGGACGACCACGAGGTGGTGCGGCGGGGTCTGGCGAGCCTGCTCTCGGGCTCGGAGGTCAAGATCGTCGGCGAGGCCTCCACGGGGGACGAGGCGATCAGGCTGACCAAAAAGCTCAAGCCCGACGTCGTCCTCATCGACATCCGCATGCCGGGCAAGGACGGCCTGGCCGCCCTCGAAAAGATTCGTCACGACGCGCCGAACGTCCGCTGCGTGATGCTCTCGACGTTCGACAACCCGACCTACGTCGCCCGGGCGGTCGCCGCCGGCGCCCACGACTACATCCTCAAGGGCTCGACGCGCGCCGAACTCGTCCACTCGATCACGGGCGCGGCCGCCGGGCAGTTGCCGATGCGGGCGGGGGAGTTGCGGCGGGTCGCCACCACCATGGCCAACCGCGTCGCCACGCCCGACCCCGACATCCCCCTCACGCAGCGCGAAACCCAGGTGCTCCGCCACATGGCCCTCGGCCTCTCCAACAAGGAGATCGCCCAATCGCTGACGATCAGCGTCGAGACCGTGAAGGAGCACGTCCAAAACGTGCTCCGAAAAATCGCCGTCTCCGACCGCACGCAGGCCGCGGTCTGGGCCGTCCGCCGGGGCCTCGTGTAACCCGCCCGCCGCTCCCCTCGCGACGCTCGGTGATCGGAAGAGCGCCGCGAGGCAGGTATGGGCATGTGGGACAGGCTTCAGCCTGTCCCACATGTGGGACA